>USMJ01000081.1 GCA_900555805.1 uncultured Oscillospiraceae bacterium
CAGCTAAATTGACATGGAACAAAACCGTCGGCGCATCAGGCTATGAAATTCAGAAATTGAGTAAGAACGGCAAGTGGTCGCGCGTAGCACTGACAACTTCAACAAGCTATGAGGCGAAAAAACTTAAAGCCGGACAAAAATACAATTACGCTGTCAGAGCCTATGTAACAGTCAACGGCGTAACATATTATTCCGATTGGGTCGGTTTATTTGCCATCACAAAACCCGGAACTCCGACATTAAAAGTTTCGGCGGCGAAAAAATCCGCAAAACTCACATGGAATAAGCAGTCGGCAAGCGGCTATGTTATATACAGAGCGACAAGCAAAAACGGCAAGTACAAAAAAATAGCCACTGTCAAGTCAGGAAAAACCACTTCTTATAAAAGCGGCAAACTGAAATCAGGCAAGACTTATTACTACAAAATAAGAGCATATAAAACGGTGAACGGCGAAAAGGTATACGGAGCTTATTCGAACATCAAAAAAGTCAAGATAAAATAAATTGTACAGGCAAAGCCTCCCATGAATACGCATTGCGTATTCATGGGAGGCTCTTTCATTTCTCTGTTCTTCATTTTCACGGGGTTAGTATAATGAAAACAAGTATAAAACTTTTTAAAAATCCGATTATTTGCTCAACGCCCAGAGGTTTCTGATCTGATCCTTGATCTCGGAGAATTTCCATTTCTTTTCTGAGCGGACGTAGCTGTTTGAGTCGTTGACAGTGACATAGCCGTCCTCATAGCCCGTCAGAACGATATAGTGCCCTATCGTCGTGAAGTCGCCGGGACCCATTATACAGATTATCGGATTTCCCTTTTCGAGGTTCTGTCTGACGGTGTTTTCGGCGGGCGAAAGCTCTTTGACCTTAAGTCCGAGCTTCTTTCCGCCCTCGCTGATAAGCGACCACAATGTTCCGTTTCCGGGTACGCAATAGCCGTTATCTTTGGCGAACTTGATTATCTTGTCGGGAGACATATTCTTGTCTTTGGTCAGGTAATAAGCGACCATCGACAAGCTAACGGGACCGCAGGCGCTTATTCCCGCGACGCTGCTGCCGTATTTTATATAGCCCCAGCGTTTATCCCACTGAATAAAGAGCGGAACGCCCTTTTGGTTTTTGTATTCGCTCATGTCGATTTTGTGCTTGACCTTGCTTTCGGTCGGATATTCGAGCACGAAGTCGACCGCCGCAGGGTTCTTATCGAGCAGTTCGATTATGTAATCGGGGTATTCGCCGAAGTCAATGTTGTTCTTTCGGGCGTATTGTCTGACATACTCCTCGGCGCCCAATTTCTTAATTTTTTCTTCCGCGCTTTCGGCGACTTCCTCGGCGGTGTTTCGGCTTGTTTCCGTCGGCGAGCCGCCAACCGAAGTTACGTTTTCGTCGACATAATTCATCACGAGCTTTCTGACGGCGAAAAAGCAGACCGTCAGAATCAGCGCCGCAACGAGCACTCTTGCGAACACCTGCACAAATTTGTTATTCATTTTTCATCTTCCCTTTCACACAGTCGTCCGCGCCTTCAAACGGCGAGACAACGAGATAATTATACACTAAAATATCGGTTTTATTTCTTAAGATTTCCTTGAGAATTTCTTAAGATTTTCTTAAGTTGTTCATATTTTTAACAATCTTTTATGGTACGGGGAAGTTCCTCATTTCGGTAAGTGAGAGCTCGGAATTCGGGTTTCGGCGGCGCGGCAGGCGTTCTCACTGTCATGGAGATTTTTGAGTGCCGCCGTATGGATATCGGGTCGGGAGAGCGAAACGCGGCGGCGCGGTAGCGAAGCGAGTGCCGCCGCAGGCGCTTGCGAGGGTATCACCGCAGCGGCAGCGAAGTGTGATGCCCGAGTAAGCGCCCCGCTGCACGAATTCACAGCTTGCAGAAGTCTACGGTTCGGCTGCAGGCGGTGAAAGGATCCGCGAGCGTACCCTCGGCGGCGATAGCCGTTGAGGGTGCCCGAGGGGTTCCTCCGCTGCTGTCCGCTGAGATTTATGCGGTGAAGTTCGAAGGCTGATATAGTCGGCGGCGCGGTTCAGTGCCGCCGACGAAGCTCGCGAACGCTTTTCGTCTATCATATCACCAATAGCATGCAGTGCAATCCAATAAGCAGTCCGATAGAAAAAAGCTTGGCATAACCAAGCTTTGATTTCAGTATGAACCGATTTAACGATAAAAATTCGACGCCCCTCAACTTACATATCCGGCGCGCAGGAACAAAGTCCGAACAGAAAAAGCTTGATTGCGTACCGCAAATTATCTTCCTGTCGGCAAGGTGACTGTGAACTCCGTGAATTCTTTGTTGCTCGTGACGCCGATCGTTCCGCCGTGAAGCTCGACGATCTCCTTAGAGACGGCGAGTCCGACCCCTGCCCCTCCGCTTGACGCATTCCGCGACGCATCGGCCCGGTAGAACATATCGAAAAGCTTATCGAGACTCTCCTTGGGGATTTCGTCCGCGCGGTTTTTCACTTTGACGACGGCGTTGCCGTCAACAAGCCTCGCCGATATTTCGACGGTGGTGTCTTTGTGGCTGTAATTTGCCGCATTTTTCAGCAGGTTATCAAAGACGCGCGCGATTTTGTCGGGGTCGCCGGCGATGACAACAGGTTCGTCGGTGTCGACCTTTATATCAAGTCCGCGCTCTTTATAGACGGGATAAAATTCCTCCGCCATCTGATACAGAAGTATATTCAGGTTTATGCGTTTGCGCTCAAGTTCTATACCGTGAAGGCTGAATCTTGTTATATCGAAGAATTCGTTCAAAAGCAGTTCGAGCCGTTCGGCCTTTTCGAGAGCTATGCGCATATATTTAGTTTTGTTTTCCTCGGGAAGTCCCGGGGCGTCGTCGACAAGGGTCAGATAGCCGATAACCGATGTCAGCGGTGTTTTAAGGTCATGGGCGAGGTACACGAGCAGGTCGTTCTTTTTCTGCTCCTGCTCCTTGGCGAGACGGTAGTTATAGATAGACTGCTCCTTGACAGCGTTCATTTTTTCTTCGACATCGGAAAGCGGCCGCGGCAGTTCTATCGGCGCGCCGTCTTCTTTCAGGAGTTTTTGACTTGCGTCAACGACGGCGTTTATATATGACAGCGCCCTTTTCAGCATAACGCCGAGTATGACCGCGATCCCTATCAGCCACATAATTATTATAAATCCAACGCCTTGAACAGGCTCACGGTACGCCGCTCGAATGAGCTTATAGAACGGATCGTCCGCGTACCACGAAAGATATCTTCCAGCGAGAACGCAGGCGCAGACCGCGGCGATGAGCGCGACGGTATAGACGGCGGAAGCGGCAACCGTATTGATTATAAAGCTTTTGTTAAAGCCCATCGGCTTTTTCGGTTCTGAAGCCGATTTGTCCTTTATGACCTTGACTTTCTCGCCTTTTTTATGTTTCTTCATTTTTTTACCTTTTTAAAGTTCCATTTTATAGCCTACACCCCAGACGGTCTTTATGAACTTCGGACTTTTGGCGGTGTCGTCGAGCTTTTCTCTTATTCTTCTGATATGAACCATAACTGTGTTGTTACAGTCGAGGTAGTCCTCGCCCCATATTTTCTCGAAGATCTCCTCTGTTGTCAGAACGTTTCCGTTATTTTCGCAAAGCAGCCATAAAATGCTGAATTCCTTGGGCGTGAGGACTATATTTTCGCCGTAAAGCGAGCACTGTCTTGTCTGTTTGTTGACAAGAAGTCCGCCCTTATCGAAAATGTCGTCGTTCTTGGCGTTTGAGACGACGGTGTTATAATTCTTGTATCTTCTCAGTTGAGCTTTGACTCTTGAGATCATTTCAAGAGGGTTGAACGGCTTCGTTATGTAGTCGTCCGCGCCGAGCGAAAGACCTGTTATTTTATCGGTGGTTTCGATTTTAGCCGTCAGCATTATAACAGGATATGTATGCCCCGCTTCTCTTATTTTCTGTAAGACGGTAAAGCCGTCGATAACGGGCAGCATGACGTCAAGCAAGGCAAGGTCGACTTCCTCTTTCTTCAGAAACTCGATCGCGCTCCTTGAATCATAGAACTTGACTACATCGTACCCTTCATTTTTCAAATAAACTTCGGCGAGGTTGGCGATCTCTTTTTCATCGTCCAAAACCAATATTCGCATCAAAATTCCTCCTCTTTCTTCATTTGGTATATCATAACACAGAAATTTCGTAAAAGCAAGCATGAAGAACGGATTTGCAACGGCAAAAAAGACCTGCAAGCCTTAACGGATTGCAGGTCTTTTGGTGATCCATCGGGGATTCGAACCCCGGACACCTTGATTAAAAGTCAAGTGCTCTGCCGACTGAGCTAATGAATCATATCTAAACAGCTTGTATATAATATATTATTCGGGTTGGTTTGTCAATAGTTTTTGCAAAATTTGTTAAAATATTTACGGCTTATGATTGGCTTATTCTTTCTTATTCCGTCAGGAACTATAATTTCCGTATAGATAAACGCTCAGATTAAAAAGCAGCCGTATGAAACGGCCGCTTTTGATTGTTATTTGACTTACTGATTGCTTGCTTTGACATTGAAAGAAGCTTTGTCTTTAAGCTGTTTTTTGATCGAGTGCTCTATCCTCGGCTCACCTGTTCCGTTGACTGCACCCTCGGTTATCGTCAGGCGGCTTATCGTCATGTCGGACGGAACGTCATACATATACTTGAGCAAAAGCCCCTCCATGACGGATCTCAGACCTCTGGCGCCCGTGTTGTTTTCAAGCGTTTTCTTGGCTATAGCTCTGAGCGCAGGCTCTTCAAAATCAAGCTCGACGCCGTCAAGCGAGAACAAATATTTATACTGCTTGACAAGGGCGTTCTTGGGCTTTGTCATTATGCTGACGAGAGCGTCTTCGTCGAGCGGTTTGAGCGTCGCTATAACCGGCAAACGGCCTGCAAGTTCGGGAATTATACCGAACTTGACAAGATCGTGATGCACTGTCTGCTGTAAAAGTGCGCTCGCTTCAAGCTCTTTCTTGCTCTTTATCTCAGCACCGAAACCGAGGCCGGATTTTCCCTGTCTCTTTTCGATTATCTTCTCAATGCCGTCAAACGCGCCGGCGCAGATGAAAAGAATGTTGGTCGTGTTTATCTGAATAAACTCCTGCTGCGGATGTTTTCTTCCGCCTGTCGGGGGTACGTTTGAGACTGTGCCCTCAAGAATTTTCAATAACGCCTGCTGAACTCCTTCGCCGCTGACATCTCTTGTTATCGACGAGTTCTCGCTCTTTCTCGCAATCTTGTCAATCTCGTCGACATAGATTATACCCTTTTCGGCTCTTTCGACGTCGTAGTCCGCCGCCTGAATAAGTCTTAAGAGTATATTTTCAACGTCCTCGCCGACATAGCCTGCTTCCGTGAGAGTGGTTGCGTCGGCTATCGCGAACGGAACGTCAAGTATTCTCGCAAGAGTCTGGGCAAGGAGAGTTTTTCCGACGCCGGTGGGACCGAGCATCAGAATATTGCTCTTCGAAATCTCAACTCCGTCCGCCGACGAAGTGAAAATTCTCTTATAGTGATTATAAACAGCCACGCTGAGGACCTTTTTGGCCTCATCCTGACCTATGACGTATTCGTCAAGCTTGGCTTTTATCTCGTTCGGCTTCGGGAGCGTGCTGAAATCCCGTTCTCCCTTTTTTCTTCCGCCGTTCATCTCGGGCGATTCAAGCATTATCGAGCGGCAAAGCTCGATACACTCGTCGCAGATATAAACACCGGGACCCGCTATCAGCGTATGGACCTGATCCTGCGTCTTATTGCAAAAGGAACAGCGAACGGGTTTTTCTCTGTTGTCTGCCATAATATATCCTCTTTAGATTATCTCTTATAAAGTATTTTATCAACAAGGCCGTATTCGAGAGCTTCTTCGGCCGACATGAAATTGTCTCTCTCGGTGTCCTCGGCTATAACTTCAATAGGCTTGCCTGTGTTGTCGGCAAGGATCTTGTTGAGTTTTTCCTTGGTTCTGAGAATGTGATCGGCGACGATCTTGATGTCGGTCGCCTGACCCTTTGCGCCGCCTGAGGGCTGATGGATCATAATTTCGCTGTTCGGGAGAGCGAATCTCTTGCCCTTAGCGCCCGATGAAAGCAGGAACGCTCCCATGCTCGCCGCAAGGCCCATGCAGATAGTCGAAACGTCGCACTTGATATACTGCATCGTGTCATAGATCGCCATACCGTCCGTGATGGAGCCGCCGGGGCTGTTGATATACATCTGGATGTCCTTGTCGGGATCCTGCGCTTCC
>USMJ01000082.1 GCA_900555805.1 uncultured Oscillospiraceae bacterium
AAAATATTTAATGATGGGCAGACATTGTGCATAACGATGTCTGAAAGTCAGATAGAAGCCGCAAGTTTTAATCAAACTTCAAGTCTGATCTGCGGCGTCCGTACGGCACTCCGCTCCGCTTGCGCTACGGGAGTACGTACCCGACCGCCGTGGGTGAGTTCCTGCGAAATTGAAGTCCCTGCTCGAATGCCCCGCGGCACTCACCGCCCTGACGGGCGGCTACCGCGCCGCTGTTTTCATCTTCACCGCCTTCAACCGAACCCCGACTTTCTGCAAACCGTAAGTCCAATCAGCGGCGAGCTTGCTCGCGCACTCCGCTCCGCTAACGCTTCGGGAGTACACTCGCAACCTCGTGCGGCGCACAACGCGCGCCGCCCCAAATCCCTCTCTGACCCCACATAAATTTCACACAAACCTAATGAAAAACCTGCCTGAATTTTAAAAAATCTTTTAAATCCATTACAAAATAAAAAAATTTTTGACAATTATTAAATTTTTGTTGACTTGTTGAAAAAAGTATGTTACAATTCAATCGTATCAAAAGTTAATTGAAAGGAGAATTACCATGACACTCGGCGAATTCATAGATCTCATAAAGTTGATTTTTAAAACGATTATGGCTATTTTCTCAAAAGACGATAATAAAGACGAGGATAACGCATAAATTAGCGATAAAATGAGACTTTGCCGCCTGTATGAATAGGCGGCTTTTTCGTTCTGCCCGAAACCGCCCGACCCGTAAACCGACCGCCCGGGTTCGATTCGGCGGAAACCCGCCCGTACCGCGGCGCAAAAAGAACACAACATTGTCATAATGTGGTAAATTAAATTTAATCTTTCTATTTTAAACAAGGTATTGAAATGGCGGCTTTTCCGTGATATTATTGTATACGGAGTAGAGCAAGTCATCAGCGAAGGAGGATATTTATGAAAAACACTTTAAGAAAAGTACTTGCACTTTTGCTTGTTTTATCGATGCTGTTCGCTTTCTCGTCGGTTTCCTACGCCGATAACGAGGGCGAAGATCCTGCGCCGGCCGCGGAGCTTGACAAGGGCGAGCTTCTGACGACGAAAGACGGCAGGTTCCAATACTACAAATATGTTCTCGAGACTCAGCCGGACGAAGCGACGACCGTTTTCAGCTACATTCTCGAGATCGCCAAATACATAGGAACTGATACCAATGTTACCGTACCCGCGAAGCTCGATGAGCCCGACGGTTCGGCGTACGCGGTAAGAATCATCGGAACCGAAGCCTTCCTCATGGAGGAGGACACCGACGGCAACCAGCTTCAGCTGAAGAACGTCGTTCTCCCCGACACGGTCGAGACGATAGGCGTCAGAGCGTTCTGTAACAACAAGAGCCTCATGACTGTCACCATGCCCGACAGCATAAAGAAGATAGATAGCTTCGCTTTCTATGACTGTAAGTCGCTCGCCGCTATCCATATGCCCGAAAATCTTGAATATATAGGCGACTCGGCTTTCGCAGGCTGCGACAAGTTCGCCGGTAACGCTTATATCACGTCCGAGATCGAAAACGACGACGGAAGCTATTCAAACGTCCCGGCTCTCAGACTTCCCAACGGTCTCAAATACATCGGCGACAACGCTTTCACGCTCTGCACGAGCCTTATATGCGTTTATATCCCCGACGGTATCACCGAGATATGCACGGGTACTTTCACAAACTGCTATGCTCTCGAATATGTCGTTATCCCCGAAACGGTCGAAGCTATCGGCGCGGCATTCAACGGAGCGTACATAAATCACAACAACAAGAGCACATATACGCCCAAACTCATAATCAGAAATCCGCACTGCAAGATCACTCCGTCGCCCGAGATCGACAAGCACGTTGTCGTTTACGGCGTCAAGTATTCGGCGGTCAACGCTTTCGCGGACAAGGTCAAATGCAAGTTTGAGCCGATAACCGTCGAGGGTCACACCTATGTCGGCGAGACCACGGCTCCCACCTGCACCGAAAAAGGCTATACGACGTACCACTGCGATGACTGCGAAAAGAAAGGCATCGAGCGCGACGACAAGTATGTCACAGACTATGTCGACGCAACAGGCCACGACTACGGCAAATGGTATAAGGGTCTCAAGGGCGAAAAGCTGACGGAGGAAGAACTCAAAGATTATGTCGAGCCGACCTGCACCGTAGGCGCAGTCAAGAGCAGAAAGTGCAACACCTGCTCATACATCGAGATCGGCAGAATCGCTCCTCTCGGCCACAACTTCGTCACTACCACGACGGCGACCTGCACAACCGACGGACGCCTGAGAACATACTGCACAAGATGCAACACGACGACGGAATACCGCTTCCAGGCGGCTCTCGGCCATGACTGGGACGAAGGCGTAGTCATCTCCGAGTGGGAACAGTGCGTATCGGACGGCATCGTCATCAAGACCTGTCAGAGAGACGGCTGTCTCGACAAGGACGGCAATCAGACCACGGTAAGAGAAATCACGCCGAAGCACACGGATGCAAACAACGACAACAAGTGTGACCTTTGCGGCGCGACGATAGATCCGGTCGAGGACTGCAAGTGCTTCTGCCACGCAAAGTCGGGCTTCAAGGCTTTCTTCTATAAGATCCAACTCATAGTCTGGAAGCTGTTCAAGATCTATAAGGTCTGCGACTGCGGAGTAGTTCACTACTGATATAAATTAAATTCAGGAACCTACGGTTTATCCGTAGGTTCCTTTTTTAGTGCTCTGCTCGGTTATACGCCGACGGGCAAAGCACCGCTGATTTGAGGTCTGATTTTTGATGAGAGGTTCGGAGGTAAAGTGCGGCGGCGAGAACGGTGGCAAGAAAAAGGGAAAAGCCTTTCAGGCGTATAACTTATACTCCGAGAGGCTTTTGACGCAGAATTTGTGCCGTTATCGCCGCCCTGAAATTACCAGAATCTTTTCTTTTTGCATATTATCAGGTTTATCACGACGACCGCAGAACTGACGGCTATGACCATCGGATATCCGTATTTCCAGTGAAGCTCGGGCATATGCGCGAAATTCATTCCGTACCAGCCGACGATGAGCGACAGCGGAAGAAAGACGGTGGTGACGATGGTCAGGATCTGCATGATTCGGTTCTGCTTTATGTCGATCTCCGACTGGAACATGCTCTGAATCTGGGAGCAGTATTCGCGGAGGAACTGAGAGCGTTCGCGAAGTCTTATGACCCGTTCTTCAAACATTTTAAAAAGAAGCTGTTCGGGCTGGGTGAAGAATCCGTTCTCGTTTTCGTGAAGCTCGCAGGCGACGTCGTCGAGCTGAGAATAATACCGAAGCCATGTCATAGTCTCCTTGCGGATCTCGGTCATGGGTACGCTGAACGAGTCGAGACGGTGAGCCAAAACGTCGTCTTCGAGCTGCTGCGCGCGGTCCTCAAGCTCTTCGAGACGGTGGAGATCCTTGGAGATGAGCTGTTCGAAGAAGTTATAGAGAAACCGACCGACGCTGAAATCGACCCAGCGTTTTTCTTTTATCATGTGCTTTAAATATGATCTGACGATATTGGTGTCGTCGACTAAAACGACCTTGTTTTTTGTGATGAGGTACCCGCAGCTGAGTGCGCCACCGCTCTTTCCGGACCGAGGGATCACTAACGTTCCGCATAAACAGTCGGAGCGTACCTCGGCTTTGCAAACTCTGGCGTCCGAAGCGGACGGGGCGTGGTGTAGAGTCCGTTCAAGTCCCTCGATTTTATCATGCTTTTCCAGTTCCTCCGAAGTCATAACGAGAACGGCGGGCTCGTCGGCGGTCAGCTCCTTATCCGTCGGCACGATCGTTTCTTTTAACAGATATTTGTTCAAGCGTATCACTCCTGTTAAATCAAAGTTCGGCTATGTCTTTTATCAGTTCGCCGACCGCGCTGTCGGGGGTCGACCAAGCGGTGCAGAAACGGACGACGCGCCTTCCGTCGGGGAGCGTTCCGTCAGGCTCGAAGATATATTTTTCGGCGAGCTTTTCCGCCTGCTCTTCGGTGAGTATGACGAACTGCTGATTTGTGAAGCTTTCGATAAACGGCGGAATTCCCTTGGCGGCGAAGGCTTCTTTGATTTTCATAGCCTGTTCGTCCGCGCGTTTTGTTATTTTGAAGTACGCCCCGGTTTTGAGCAGTGTGTGAAATTGCAGCCCGAGGAGCCAGCCTTTCGCTAAGACGGCGCCGTTTTGTTTCATATAACTTTTGAATCGCGGCTTAAGATTATCATTGAGGATAACAAGAGCCTCGCCGAACAAGGCGCCGCACTTTGTACCGCCGAAATAAAAGACATCCGTGAGTTCGGCAAGGTCTTTCGGCGTGACATCGTTCCTTGATGAGCCGAGACCGTAGCCGAGCCTTGCGCCGTCGACGAAAAGATACATAGAATATTTGTTGCAGACCTCTCTGATCGCCTTGAGTTCGGAGAGAGAATAGAGAGTTCCGTATTCGGTCGGGAACGAGATATAGACGAGTTTCGGCTCCGTGAGAAACTCGGGTTCGCCGCCGTCATAATATTCCGAGGCGCACCGTTCTATCTGCTCTGCGGTTATCTTTCCGTCAGCCGCAGGGAGCTGTAACAGCTTATGGCCCGTGTTTTCGACCGAGCCTGTTTCGTGGCGGCTGATGTGTCCCGTTTCGGCGCATATAACGCTCTGGATAGGTCTGAGCGCGGCGGCGGAGACGACAAAGTTCGCCTGCGTCGCACCGACGAAGAAGTGAATGTCCGCGTCGGGGGAATCCGTAATCTTTCTTATATCATCGGCGGCGAGAGCGCAGAAGTCGTCCGTTCCGTAGCCGGGGTAAGACTGTTCGCTCGTTTCCTCTATAGCTTTGAGAATGCTCGGATGAGCCGCCATGTTGTAGTCGTTGTTAAATCTGATCATAGAAATGTTCCTTTCGATATGGGGTGGGTGTGTGCGCTCGCCGCTGATTGGGCTTACGGCTTGCAGGGAGTTGGTGTTCGGTTGATTGCGGCGAAGCCGCAGCGGCTGTCGCCGCATTCACAGACTCTTTTCTATCCCCTCAACAGCTCGAACAACCGCGTCCCAGTTCGCCGCTCTGACGGCTCTCGTCTCGGCGTTTTTGTTTGCCTTGCTTTCAAATAGAACGGCATATATTCCTCTGTCTATCGCCGCTTCGCAGTTTTTCGGGAAATCGTCTATGATAACCGAAATGCCCTCGTCGGCGCAGGCTTTTGCTTTTTCAAATGTACAGATAAGCCTGTCATATTTTATTCCGCCGTTTTCGAGTTCCTGTCTCGTCGTGACATACGGGTCGGTATAAAAGTCCGACGTTCTCGCGGTTATTATGAAAATTTTATGCCCAAGCTCGCGGAGCCTGTTTATTCCCCATGCGGCGTCGGGTTTGAACGGCGTGTCGGCGACAAGCCTGTCATAATATGTCTTGCAGAAATCAAGTTCTCTTTCCTTCCACTCGGGCGGAAGATTTATATATGAAATATCCCTTTCGCGAAGTTCGTTTTCGTCCGCGCCGAAAAATTCGGCGACATAGGGAAGAAAATAGTCGAAAGATTCGGTCAGGGTGTCGTCTATATCAACAGCTATATTCATATCCGTCTCTCCTTTCAACTGAATTGTACCACAAAGCGGCGAAATAATCCATATGCGACGCGATTTTCCTTTAAGCATTGGTTGCTTTCTTCGGTGAAGCCATACTGACGTATGACGAGACAAAACGCCCGAATGTGCGGAAAATTATGTTCTTTAGGCGTATAGGGTTCGACTCTCCACAGCTTAGAACAGGCTTCAAAACCGATATATAAATTCCCCGAAAGCACTCATTTGCCCGTACTTTCAAAAAAGTATTGCGCTTTTCGCTTTGGCGTGTTAAAATATATTTTATATTTTTTATTGAAAAGGGGCTTCGTTTATGAAACTTCAGATACCTAAGGACTATGATCCGCTTTTGGACATCCGCCACACGGAGGTCGCTATCAAAAAGGTCAAGGATTTCTTCGAAAGAGATCTCGCCATACAGCTCAATCTCACGCGTGTTTCCGCTCCGCTTTTCGTCAAGACGGGTACGGGTCTCAATGACACGCTCAACGGCGTCGAAAGACCCGTCAGCTTCGACGTTCTCGAAACGGGTGAAGACGTCGAGATCGTTCACTCGCTCGCGAAATGGAAGAGAACCGCGCTGAAACATTACGGCTTCGAGAGAAACGAGGGCCTTTATACCGATATGTACGCCATCCGCCGCGATGAGGAG
>USMJ01000083.1 GCA_900555805.1 uncultured Oscillospiraceae bacterium
GCGCGCCGCCTGCGGCGGCGCAGCTTCGCCTTCGGCGAAGCCTTTTGCCCCGACACCCACGCGCGAAAACCCCACCCGGATTACAAGGTGGGGCATAAACAATGTAACCGATAATCCGAAAAACATGCTTTTGAGCGTAAGCTATTGCTTTATTTTTCAAATTAGTCTATGATTACATCGGCGCAGGAAGTTTGTCGTCCGCTCCCTGCTTATATCGGACGGCTTGATATACAGAACCGTCATCGGCGTTTATCCGGAGCTTTTCCGCATAAACACTTGCAGAAAAAGCTCGGCAAACGCTTATTTATCGATCTTTATCTGCTGACATTATTATTGGCGGCGAGCAAAACTTTAATCACGGAAATATATGGAAATTTAAACATTCTGAAAGGTGTGTATATATGGATTACGAATTCGAAAAACAGGCGCTAAACGACGGATATAAGGTAGTCTGCGGCGTAGACGAGGCGGGGAGAGGCCCTCTCGCCGGACCCGTATGCGCGGCGGCGGTTATATTGCCGCTTGACTGCGAAATAGAGGGGCTGAACGATTCCAAAAAGCTCAGCGAAAAAAAGAGAGACGCGCTTTATGATATCATAAAGGAAAAAGCCGTCGCATACTCGATAGCCATGGTCGACGAGAAAACCATAGATGAGATAAATATTCTTCAGGCGACATTTGAAGCCATGCGCCGTGCGATAGGCGGACTTTCAGTCAAGCCCGACGCCGCCCTCATCGACGGAAACCAAAAACCTCACTCGGGCATCGAGGAGCGCCCGATAGTCAAGGGCGACGCACAGTCGATGTCGATAGCCGCCGCCTCGATACTTGCCAAGGTCACAAGGGACAGATTTATGCTCGAACTTGACAAAAAATATCCCGAATATCAATTCAAAAAACACAAGGGCTACGGAACGAAATTACACTACGAATGTCTTGAAAAATACGGCGTTTCTCCGGTACACCGAGTTTCGTTCTTGAAGAAATTTTTCGATAAGAAGTGAAAATATGATAGGAAACAAAGCAGGAAATGCGGCGGAGAGTTTCGCGTGTAAATTTTTAGAAAAGCAAGGCTATAAAATTCACACAAGAAACTATACAGACAGATACGGCGAAATAGATATCGTCGCCGAAAAGGACGGCTATATTGTTTTCACCGAAGTCAAGGCGAGAAAAACAGGCTCGCTCGTCGGCGCGAAAGAGGCCGTCACGCCCGACAAACAGTTGAAAATCATCAAAACCTCCATGAAGTTTCTTCAGAATTTCGACCGTGAACTTCAGCCGAGATATGATGTCATCGCCGTCGAGCTTGCGGACGGCAGAGTATGCGCCGTCAAACACATAAAATCCGCGTTTGACGCCGACGGATTGCTGTGAAACAGGAAAAAAACGCGCGCCCCGAGCATAAAATTACACAGTAAATTTTATGGAGGATACTATGAAATATTTTGATCTTCACTGCGACAGCCTGACGAAATGCTTCAATTCGCATGACAGTCTTAAGTCAAACGCCAATCACATCTCGTTTAAAAAGGCAAAAAATTTCGACATCTGGGCTCAGTTTTTCGCCGTGTTTATTCCCGACACTTTTTCCGTGGGGTACGCCCGAACTTACTTCTCCGACTGCGCTTCAAGCCTCGAAGAACAGCTCGGCGAGAACTCGGTCCGCGCGTACTTAACAGTGGAAAACTGTGGATTTATCGAGAACGCCGACGGGGTCGAACTTCTCAAAAACAGGGGAGTGTCGGCGGCGTCGCTGACATGGAACGGCGACAACAAACTTGCCTGCGGAAGTGCGACGAAAAACGACACGGGGCTCAGCGATGACGGCGTAAAAACCGTCAAAAGACTTCAGCAGGAGAACATTTTGGTCGATGTTTCCCACGCGAGCGAAAAGACCTTTTGGGACATCGCGAGAACGGCCGGCAAGCCGATCATAGCTTCGCATTCGAACTGTTGGGAGATCCGAAGATCGAAGCGAAATCTCACCGACGAACAGGTTGCCTATATAATAGAAAGCGGCGGATTGATAGGTTTGAATTTCTGCCAAAGCTTTCTTCCGCTCGACAGACCGCTTTTTGAGGGAATATACGAAAACATAATTCATATAGCCGAAATGGGCGGCGAAAACAATATCTGTTTCGGCGGCGATTTCGACGGCTGCTTCATGCCGCCGTGTATAGACGGCATAGACAAAATTCCCGAGCTTTACGAATTTTTACGCTATCGGGGAATTAAAAACGACCTGCTCGAAAAAATTTTCTACACCAACGCGCAAAAATTTGTCAATAAGTATTTGCAACAAGCGTAAATTATGTTAAAATATCTATAATTTTTTAAAACGGAGGAATGTTTTATGCTTTACACAAGCACAAGGGACAAGAGCGTAAGAGTCTCGGCGGCTCAGGCTATCGTTCAGGGAATTTCTAAAGACGGCGGTCTGTTCGTCCCCACCGAGATACCTAAGATAGACGCCGCGTTTATCGACGAGCTTGTCTCACTCGACTATATTTCAAGGGCAAAGAAGGTGCTTTCTCTTTATTTGACCGACTTCACCGAGAAAGAGATCGACGAGTGCGTAAGCGGAGCATATAAGGACGGAAAGTTCAGCAGTAAGTCCGTTGTACCTCTTGTTAAATATAATGACGATGCGGATATTATCGAGCTTTGGAGAGGCCCGACCTGCGCTTTCAAGGATGTCGCTCTTCAGCTTCTGCCTTATCTTCTGACGGTTTCCGTCAAAAAGACGGTCGACGGAAAGACTATAGTCATTCTCGTCGCGACCTCGGGCGACACAGGCAAGGCGGCTCTCGAGGGCTTCAAAAACGTCCCCGGTACGAAAATAATGGTTTTCTATCCGAACGACGGCGTAAGCCCGATGCAGAAACTCCAGATGGCGACCCAGGAGGGCGATAACGTCAGCGTCTGCGCCATAAACGGAAACTTCGACGACGCCCAGAACGGCGTCAAGGCGATATTCACCGACAAAACCGTCGCCGAGAGGCTTGACAAAAACAATATGATGTTCTCTTCGGCGAACTCGATAAACTGGGGCAGACTCGTTCCGCAGATCGTCTATTATATCTCCGCCTACTGCGATATGATATCCGAGGGCAGGATCAAGAACGGCGACGAGATAAATATCGTCGTCCCGACAGGCAATTTCGGCAACATCCTTGCCGCCTACTACGCCAAGAGAATGGGTCTTCCGGTCAAGAAGCTCATCTGCGCTTCCAACGCAAACAACGTCCTGACCGACTTCATAAAGACCGGCACATACGATAAAAACCGCAAGTTCTATCTGACGACTTCGCCGTCAATGGATATTCTCATTTCGAGTAACCTTGAAAGGCTTCTCTTCCTGCTGAACGGCGAGAACGACGAGACTGTCAGAGAGCTTATGTCGGCTCTCAAAAAAGACGGAAAATATACAGTAAACGACAGCACCTTCAAGGCTCTGACCGAAATTTTCGACGCCGGTTGCTGTGACGATAAAGAGGCTGCGGATACGATTTCCAAGACGTACAAAGCAGGTTATCTGCTCGACACACATACAGCCGTCGCGGTCAATGTCTACGACGCCTACGTCGCGAGAACGGGAGATCATACTCCCACGGTTATCGCTTCGACGGCCAACCCCTATAAATTCTCCGCCGCCGTACTCAAAGCGGTCGCAGGCGAGAACGCCGCCGAGGGACTTGACGAATTCGAACAGGTCGAGAAGCTCACGGAGATAACGAAAGAGCCGTGTCCGCCTCAGCTTGCGGATCTCAAATCCAAGAAGATCAGATTTGAAAAATGCTGCGAAAAAGAAGACATGGCGCAAGCCGTCTATGAAATGCTTGATATATGAGGTGATGGATTGTCACTTTTTGCAATAGCGGACACACATCTGTCGCTCGGCGCGGACAAGCCGATGGATATCTTCGGCGGATGGCAGGATTACGTTCAGCGCCTTGAAACAAACTGGCGAAAGCTCGTCACGGATAACGACACCGTCGTTATCGCAGGCGATATCTCGTGGGCGATGAAGCTTGAAGACGCTTTGGAAGATTTCAGGTTTCTCGATTCGCTACCGGGTCAAAAGCTTATCTTCAAGGGCAACCACGATTACTGGTGGTCAACGATGAAGAAAATGGAAACATGGCTTTCCGACAACGGTTTGGACAGTATAAAGATACTGCATAACAGCTCCGTCAAGGTCGGCTCTTACGCTGTCTGCGGCAGCAGAGGCTGGTTCTTCGACGCCGAAAACGACCCCGATAACAAGATACTTCTCCGCGAAGCCGGCAGAGTTAGACGGTCGATTGAAAGCGCAAAGGAAACGGACGCCGAGCCGATAGTCTTTCTTCATTATCCGCCTTTGACGACGGCTATGGTTTGCAACGAGATAGTCGACGTCCTTCGGGAGGAAAATATAAAGCGCTGTTATTACGGCCATCTTCACGGCGGTTCACTGCGAAACGCCTTCGTCGGAGAACGTCACGGCATAAAATTTGACGTTATTTCGGCTGATTTTCTGAAATTTTGCCCGAAACTTATTGAATTAGAGTGAAATTTTTGAAAAACTATGGATTTTTTATTTTAATGCTGATATAATGTATCGGATAAAATTGGGACTAAGGAGTTTTAAAGAAATGAGTTTAAAATCAACCAACCAAAAAGAAACAAACGTATACGAGCTTGAAATAGCCATCGACAAGGATACCTTTGCCGCCGCTGTCAAGAAGGCGTACGCAAAAGCAAAGAAAAAGATAGCTGTTCCCGGCTTCCGTAAGGGCAAAGTTCCCCAGAGCATCATCGAAAAGATGTACGGCGAGAGCTTCTTCTATGAAGACGCGCTCGAGATATGCTATCCCGACGCCGCCGAAGACGCTATCAAGGAATCTGGTCTTGAGTTCATCGCGACAAACAATGTCGATGTCAAGAAGATGAGCATTGAGGACGGCGTAGAGCTTGTTCTCACCATCACCGTTAAGCCCGAGGTTGAGATCGAGGAGTATAAGCTTCTCAAGGCAACGCAGAAAAAGGTTGAAGCAACCGACGAAGAGATCAACGCTAAGATCGACGAGCTTCGCGAGAGAAACGCAAGAATCGAAGCCGTAACCGACAGAAAAGTCGAGAACGGCGACATAGTCACAATAGATTTCGAGGGCTTTGTTGACGGAGCTGCATTCCCCGGCGGCAAGGGCGAAGAATATGACCTCACCATCGGTGCAGGTCAGTTCATTCCCGGCTTCGAGGAGCAGATCATCGGCCACGAAATGAACGAGGAGTTCGACATCAACGTCAAGTTCCCCGAGGAATACACACCCGACCTTTCGGGCAAGGACGCCGTATTCAAGATCAAGATCCACGAGATCAAGGTCAAGCAGCTTCCCGAGGTTGACGACGATTTCGCTCAGGAAGTTTCTGAGTTTGACACTGTCGACGCTCTTAAGAAGGATATCGCTAAGCAGATCAAGGAGAGCAAGACCAACGAGAACGAGTCCGAGATTCAGAGACAGCTTTTCGATAAGCTCGCCGAGAATCTCAAGGGCGAGATCCCTGCCGTCATGATCGACCAGGAAGTTGACAGCGAGATCAGAGACATCGACTACAGACTTTCCATGCAGGGCATGAAATTCGAGACATACCTCAAGTATACGGGAATGACGCTTGACGCATACCGCGAGCAGGCGAGAGACAACGCCGAGAAGTCGGTCAAGATCCGCCTTGCGCTTGAGAAGATCGCTCAGCTTGAAAATCTCGAAGCCACCGAGGAAGACCTCAACGAGCTTTATGATAAGTACGCAAAGCAGTACAACATGGAGATTGACGCCGTCAAGGCTGCTATTCCCGCCGAGACCGTCAAGAAGGATATCGCCGTCGACAAGGCGATCAAGTTCGTCCGCGAGAACGCCAAGGTAACCACTTCCAGAAAGAAGAAGGCGGCTCCCAAGGCCGAGGCGGCAAAAGAAGAGGAAGCAGCCGAATAATTGATTAGCTTCCCCGAAAAATGACTATAATTTGATAGCGTGGTGCGCCCGTGCGCCCTGCGCTATCAAAATTATAATTTTACGGCGTCCGTTTTTTAGGTACGCCCGAATGACTGCTTTCGGTCGGTTGAATACTCGGCTTGAAAGTTTAAGCTTAACCAAAAATAGAGAAGAAAAGTGCGCACACCGC
>USMJ01000084.1 GCA_900555805.1 uncultured Oscillospiraceae bacterium
TTATATTTCACGCTCAGGGTCTCCTTGTTATATCTTGTTCCGCCGCAGACCTCGCAGGGAACATAGATATCCGCAAGAAAATGCATCTTGATCTTCACGATGCCGTCGCCCTGACACGCTTCGCATCTTCCGCCCTTGACATTGAACGAAAATCTGCCTGCGTTATAGCCGTGCATTTTTGCGTCCTGCGTGGCGGCGAACAGCTCTCTGATATCGTTGAAAACGCCCGTATAGGTCGCAGGGTTCGACCTCGGCGTTCTGCCGATCGGCGACTGGTCGATACTGATTATCTTGTCGAGATTTTCGACGCCCGTCATTCTGTCGAATGTTCCGGAGACCTTTCTCGAGCGGTTGAGCTTGTTTGAAAGCTCCTTGAATAGAATCTCGTTGACAAGCGACGACTTTCCCGAACCCGAAACGCCCGTCACGCAGACGAACTCGCCGAGCGGAATTTTGACATTGATATTTTTAAGATTATTCTGCCTTGCGCCGAAGATCTCAAGAAATTTTCCGTTTCCGCTTCGTCTTTTTTCGGGTACGGGGATCTTTTTTCTTCCGCTTAGATACTGCCCGGTGATTGAGTTTTCGCAGGCTTTTATGTCCTCCACCGTTCCGGCGCAGACGACCTCGCCGCCGTGAATTCCCGCTCCGGGACCTATATCGACGATGTAATCCGCCGCGTACATAGTATCTTCGTCATGTTCGACGACTATCAGTGTGTTTCCGATGTCGCGCAGATGTTTGAGCGTTTCAAGAAGTCTTGCGTTGTCCTTTTGGTGCAGACCGATGCTCGGCTCGTCAAGGACATAGAGAACGCCCATGAGGGATGAGCCTATCTGGGTCGCAAGGCGGATTCGCTGGCTTTCGCCGCCCGAGAGCGTTCCCGACGAACGGGAGAGCGAAAGATAGCTAAGTCCCACGCTTTCAAGGAAAGTCAGCCTTTCTCTTATCTCTTTGATTATCGGCTTGGCGATAAAATTCTGAGTCGGGGTGAGCGAGGCTTCAAGCGTTCCGACGAACTTTATCTCGTCACTGACGCTCATTTTGCAGACTTCGTATATATTTTTTCCGTTGACGGTAACGCTCAGGGCTTCCTTATTCAGTCTCGCGCCGCTGCATTCGGGGCATTCGTTGACGGTCATAAGCGATTCCATTTCGGTTCTTGATATTTCGCTCGTCGTCTCCTTATACCGTCTTTCGAGATTGTTGATTATGCCCTCAAAGGCGGTTTCGTATGTTCCGCCGCCGAATGAGGTCAGCCTTTGAAGCTTCATTTTTTCGCCGTTTGTGCCGTAAAGCAGAGCGTTCAGGGCTTCGTCCGACAGCTCGCATATCGGCGTGTCGAGCGAAAAGCCGTATTTGTCGGCAAGACCCTGGTAGTACATATTAGCAATAGTTCCGCCGTCGGTCTTTCTCCAGCCGTAGGCTCTTATCGCACCCTCGTTTATCGAAAGTCTTTCGTCAGGGATAACAAGGTCGGGGCTGAATTTCATATATACGCCGAGACCTGAACATTTCGGACAAGCGCCGAACGGATTGTTGAACGAAAACGTTCTCGGCGAGATTTCGCCCATGCTGACGCCGTGGTCAGGGCAGGCGTAATTCTGTGAAAACAGAAGCTCCTCACCGTCTATGACATCTATCAGAACAAGTCCGCCCGCAAGCTTCAGCGAAGTTTCAAGCGAGTCGACAAGCCTTGAGCGTATATCTTTTTTTATCACAAGTCTGTCGACAACGATTTCGATATTATGCTTTTGGTTTTTGTTGAGCTTTATCTTTTCGCCGAGATCGTAGACTATTCCGTCTATTCTCGCTCTGACAAAGCCCGATTTTCTTGCGCTTTCAAGCTCTTTAACATATTCGCCCTTTCTACCTCTGGCTATGGGCGACATGACCTGAATCTTCGTCCCCTCGGGAAGCTCGAGTACCTTTTCAACTATATCGTCGACCGTCTGCTTCTTAATTTCCTTTCCGCACACGGGGCAGTGAGGCACTCCGACCCGCGCGTACAGCAAACGGAAATAATCATATATTTCGGTTATCGTTCCCACTGTCGAACGGGGGTTCTTACTTGTGGTTTTTTGATCGATCGATATCGCCGGCGAGATGCCCTCGATGCTGTCAAGGTCGGGCTTTTCCATTTGGCCCAAGAACTGACGGGCGTAGGAGGACAGCGACTCGACATAGCGGCGCTGCCCCTCGGCGTATATCGTGTCAAAGGCAAGCGAGGATTTGCCCGAACCCGAAAGTCCCGTGAAAACAACAAGCTTATCTCTCGGGACGGTCACATTGACATTTTTCAGATTATGCTCCCTTGCTCCCTTGACAATTATTTCTTTCTGTGACATTTTCTCAACCTCTCAACTTCTCTATCCTGTCTCGGAGATACGCCGCGTATTCAAATTCGAGCATCTTCGCCGCGGCTTTCATCTCCTTGCTCAGCTTCTCGATGAGCATATCTTTTTCTCTCTTTGTCATGTATTTTTCGTCCTGTTCGGAGCCGTCGTCATGCGTGGTTATCTCTATGATGTCGCGCACTTCTTTCTTGATCGTCTTCGGGACTATGCCGTGTTCTTCGTTGTAGCGCATCTGAATCTGCCGTCTGCGCTCTGTTTCGTTTATCGCTCTTTCCATCGACGGCGTGACCTCGTCGGCGTACATTATGACCTGACCGTCGGCGTTTCTCGCGGCTCTGCCTATGGTCTGGACGAGGGCGGTCTCGCTTCTAAGGAAGCCCTCTTTATCGGCGTCCAGAATGGCGACGAGCGACACTTCGGGAATATCCAAGCCCTCGCGAAGAAGGTTTATTCCGACAAGGACGTCGAATTTTCCGAGCCGCAGGTTTCTGATGATCTCCATTCGCTCGATGGTGTCTATATCATAGTGCATATATCTGACTTTTATGCCGAGGTTTTCCATGTACGCGGTGAGGTCTTCTGCCATTTTCTTGGTCAGCGTGGTGACGAGGGTACGTTCGCCTTTGGCGGTTCTCTCATTTATCTCCGAAACGAGATCGTCTATCTGACCCTCTGTCGGTTTGACGATGACTTCGGGATCGAGAAGTCCCGTCGGTCTGATAACCTGTTCGACCGTGTTCTGACTTATCTCCCTTTCGAACGGACCCGGCGTTGCGCTGACGAATATTCTCTGATGCGTTTTGTTATAGAACTCGTCGAAGGTCAGCGGCCTGTTGTCATAGGCTGACGGAAGTCTGAAGCCGAAGTCTATAAGACTGTCCTTTCTCGCTCTGTCGCCTGCATACATTGCTCTGACCTGCGGCAGGGTAACGTGTGATTCATCGACGAACAGAATAAAGTCATCGGGGAAGTAGTCAAGCAGCGTAAACGGAGCTTCGCCCGGCTTTCTTCCCGACATTATCCGCGAATAGTTCTCGATGCCCTTGCAGAAGCCTGTTTCCCTGAGCATTTCTATATCGTATTCCGTTCTCTGCTTTATGCGCTCGGCTTCAAGAAGCTTACCTTGGGACATGAACTCGTTATACCTGTTCTCCGCTTCTTCCTTGATCTCCTGCAACGCCTTTTCCATTTTATCCGGAGAAACGACATAGTGAGACGCGGGATATATCGCAACATGAGAGAGAGTCCCCTTGACTTCGCCCGTCAGCGCGTTTATCTCGCTTATTCTGTCGATCTCATCGCCGAAAAACTCGACTCTGATCGCGTTATCGTTCGAGTACACAGGAAAAATCTCGACAGTATCTCCCCGTACCCTGAATTTGTTTCTCGTGAAATTGACGTCGTTTCGGTCGTATTGGATCTCGACGAGCTTCTGAATGAGCTCTTCTCTCGATTTTTCCATGCCTTGGCGCAGTGAGATGACCATGCTTCGGTAGTCGATGGGGTCGCCGAGGGAGTAGATACACGACACGCTCGCGACGATTATAACGTCGCGTCTTTCGGAGAGTGCGGAGGTCGCCGAGTGACGGAGCTTGTCAATTTCATCGTTGACGGCGGAGTCCTTTTCGATATATGTGTCCGTTGTCGGAATGTACGCCTCGGGTTGATAGTAGTCGTAGTATGAGACGAAGTATTCGACCGAGTTCTCGGGGAAAAATTCTTTGAACTCGGAGCAAAGCTGAGCCGCAAGGGTCTTGTTATGCGCCAAAACAAGCGTCGGGCGGTTGAGCTTCTCGATGACGTTCGCCATGGTGAAGGTCTTGCCCGAACCTGTGACGCCTAAGAGGATCTGCTCTGTGCAACCTCTGTTCACGCCGTCGACAAGGGCGGCTATAGCCTCGGGCTGGTCGCCTGTCGGTTTATAGTCTGAAACCAACTTGAATTTATCCAAATATATCACCCCACTCGCAAAATCACTAACTGATTATAACAGATTATATTTTAAATGTAAACAGTAAAAAGAACATTTGTTTGAAAAGATTTGGAAGTTTGAACGCGGCTTATCCGATTGACAAAATACGCGAATCAATATATAATGAATCAACAATATATAATTGTATATATTATTGGGGTGTGTTGATTGTGGTAAGAATTGAGAATTTCGATGACATCGGCTCGCTTTGCGACGGGAATGTCATTGTTGTAAACAAAGAGAAATCAATTATGAAAAACAGCGCTTTCACTTTTAACGGAAAGCGGAACATTGTTTTTATTGAAGACGGAGCACGCATATCGCGAAGCAAAATTAACTTTAACGGCGACGACAGCGTTTTATATATTAGTTCGGGGTACAATGAATGCTTTCTGAATTTCAATATTAACAATAAAAGCGCAGTATACATCGGCAGGGACTCGTATTATAACGGAGCGATAACCGCTATCACATCCGAGGGTCAGAGCATTATAATCGGCAACAGAGGTCTGTTTTCATACGGCATATCAATAAGGACAGCCGACCCTCACCTGATATACGATATCGGAACAGGAAACAGAATCAATCCGTCAAAGTCGGTCGTCATCGGCGATCATGTCTGGATCGGACAGAACGTTTTAATTTTAAAAGGTACTCATGTGGGTTCCGGCGCGATTATCGGTGCTGCCGCCGTTGTTTCGGGCAAGAAAATAGGTTCAAACACAGTTTGGGCAGGCAATCCGGCGAGAAAGCTCAAAAGCGGCGTTTTCTTTGACAGACAATGCGTTCACCAATGGAATGAAGAACAAACTCTTAAAAATAATCATTCCGATAACGACACAACCGTTTTCGGAAAAGAGAGAACAGATGTTATTGACACCCAAAAGCTTTGCGATGAGCTATACAAAGCGCACACAGCAGAAGAAAAACTTTCGATTATCAAACGGGACTTGGCCGACAATAGGGCTAAAGACAGATTCTATATTGAGGATTGTTAAATCATAATTTTAATATTGAGGTATTTATATGTTAGTTTTCATGTTCATTCTTATCGCGATCATCTTTGTCGGTATTCAGACGGCAGGTAAAGACGAGTTTTATTCCGACTACTGCTCGCCGAAGCAAACGACGGCGATAAACGGAATATTTGTCGTTTTGGTGTTCTTCACCCATGTCGCGCAGTATCTGAAGCTGACCGATCCGCTGACGACGCCTTATATGTCATTCAAAAAGTATATGGCTCAGCTCGTTGTTGTCACTTTCCTTTTCTATTCGGGCTACGGTATGACGGAGTCTATCAAGAGGAAGGGAACGGATTATGTTAAGGGCATCCCGACCAAGAGACTTTTCAGAATCTGGTATCATTTCGCTATCGCCGTATCGCTGTTTGTTATATGGAATCTGATATTTGACAAAAGCTATCCGATTTCGAAAATGCTTCTCGCTTACACCGGCTGGACAAGTATCGGAAACAGCGACTGGTATATGCTGGCGACATTCGTTCTGTATATCTGTATGTTCATCGCGTTTATGATCTTCAGAAAATCCAAGGTTGCCGCCGTTATTCTTACGTCGCTTCTGTGTTTCGCTTTTATCATGTTCCAGAGGAAAATGGGAAGACCCGGCTACTGCTACAACACGATGATGTGCTTCCCTGCCGGTATGTTTTTCTCGCTTATCAAGCCGTATTTTGACAAGCTGTTTCTCAAGAACGATATTATATGGGTACTCGGACTCGGTGCTTCTTTCGGCTTATTCTATTACTTCGGAACTCTCAGGGGCAAGTCGGTTATATTCTATACGCTTTGGGCGTTGTTCGCGGCGG
>USMJ01000085.1 GCA_900555805.1 uncultured Oscillospiraceae bacterium
AGTGATTAATACTTGTAGAATTATGGTTCTGATGATAATCTGCCTTATTCATATTTGTCATAGGTTTTATATCCGGATCATGTATTCTTCTTCCTTTACTACCACCATATGCGAATGTCCTTGCAATTCCAATAGCTCCTATAGCATCAAGTCTATCCGCATCCTGTACACATTTTCCTTCTAATGTGCTTGATACAACTGAATCCGTTCCTGCAAAAGAAACTTCATCTATAATCTTGCACACAGAAGCTATAACTTTTTCATCCACGCCATTATTTTTCATAAATCCAACTGCATTTTTCTTTGCCTCGTGTGTTTCCGGTGAAAGCTTAACATCATCTACATCGTGTAATAAAACTGCCAACTGCCCAATCAACATATCCGCATTTTCTTGTTCTGCAATCTGCAATAGCCAAACGATAAACCCTCATACTTTCATTTTGACCTCCGTTTTCATGTACCACATTTTATATGATATCACAGAATCACTACATCATCAACAACAATCGCAGCTTCTTGCGATTGTTTCCCGATTTGCAATATATAATTCAGGTGTGCAAAGTGAATCGGGAATCGGGAATATGCAGAGGGAATCATCTCCCTCTGCCCCTATTCCACATCTTATCTTCTGCTTTATCTTTACCAATCTCTATCGACACTCTCATCATAAATTGTCTGGAACCCCTCATAAAGCTCGTCTCCATCTAGTTTTATCCCCAGCCTTTTCATTACATCCGAAAACAACCTTATGTCTCCACTAACTTCAGCAATATCAAATCCGAATATATCAGCCTTAACAGAATCACTGACATTTTCATAATCACCAAAGAAAGATAATTTAACACAAACCTACACTGATTTGCCACCGAAACGATGTGATATAGAGTAGTTGCTATTAGTAGCAAAATAGCAGCAGAGCAAAAGAAAAAGTCCGGGAACGCCCTGTTTATAAGGCTTCCCAGACTTGTGGCTACTATTCAAACTCAATCGTTCCAGGCGGTTTACTCGTCAGATCATACATTACACGGTTTACGCCCTTTACTTCATTTATGATTCGTGTCATAACCTTCTGCAATACTTCGAATGGGATCTCGGAGCAGTCGGCGGTCATGAAGTCGCTGGTGTTGACTGCACGAAGTGCGATTGCGTAGTCATAGGTACGCTCGTCGCCCATAACACCGACACTACGCATATTGGTCAATGCTGCGAAATACTGTCCGAGGTTCTTGGCAAGTCCTGCCTTGGCAATCTCCTCGCGGTAGATGTAATCTGCATCCTGTACGATGCGAACCTTGTCTGCGGTTACTTCACCGATAATACGGATGCCAAGTCCCGGTCCTGGGAATGGCTGACGGTATACCAGATATTCCGGGATGCCAAGCTCCAATCCGGCTTTTCTTACTTCATCCTTGAAAAGCAGGCGCAACGGCTCAATGATTTCTTTGAAATCAACATGATCCGGAAGTCCACCTACATTGTGGTGACTCTTGATCACTGCGGACTTTCCAAGTCCGGACTCGATCACGTCTGGGTAAATCGTTCCCTGTACTAAGAAGTCAACCGCGCCGATCTTCTTTGCCTCTTCCTCGAATACGCGGATAAATTCTTCGCCGATAATCTTACGTTTTGCTTCTGGCTCGGTAACACCGGCTAATTTCTTATAATAACGCTCCTGTGCATTGACACGGATAAAGTTCAGCTCGTATGGGCCATCCGGGCCAAATACTGCCTCGACCTCATCGCCCTCGTTCTTACGAAGTAAGCCGTGGTCAACGAATACACAGGTAAGCTGCTTTCCTACTGCTTTTGAGAGAAGAACGGCTGCTACGGAGGAATCGACACCACCGGACAGGGCACATAATACCTTTCCGTCTCCAACCTTCTCACGGATCTCACGGATTGTTGTCTCAACAAATGAATCCATCTTCCAGTCGCCGGAGCATCCACATACGTTATAAACGAAGTTTGACAGCATCTTCTGTCCTTCTTCAGTATGCATAACCTCTGGATGGAACTGTGTTGCATACAGCTTGCGCTCCGGGCACTCCATCGCTGCAACTGGGCAAACTGGTGTCTTTGCAACAACCTTAAATCCCTCTGGTGCCTTTGAAATATAATCTGTGTGACTCATCCAGCAGATTGTCTGTGGCTTTACGCCCTGGAAGATAGCACTGCTGTTATCTACATCCACTTCGGTTCTGCCATACTCACTGACTGGCGCAGTTTCCACGGTACCTCCAAGCATATATGCCATCAACTGCGAGCCATAACAGATTCCGAGAATCGGAATTCCCAAATCAAATATTTCCTTCTGATAGCGTGGTGACTCCTCGCCATACACACTATTTGGACCACCCGTGAAAATGATTCCCTTTGGATTCATTTCCTTGATCTTGTCGAGCTGCTTTTCAAAGACCGTGACGACGCCGCCATTGCCGAGTGCGTGAAAAAGCTCTACCGCTATTCGAGAGCCTACGCTTTCCCCGACGAGTGGCTTGACGGAGTAGTCGACGGCTATGATCCGAGCGTCGATATAAGCCGAGACCGATGGGGCCGGGCGATACTTGACTATGCGGCACAGGCGGCTGAGTACGGTCTCGAACTTAACAGCGAGATGTTTGATATAATCTCCGGCGGAAACGGCATTTTTGATTTCCTTTATGAAACCTGCGTCGCCGACAGAGAGAAGCTCCGCCGACTGCTCGACATGCTTGAAAGTGGAGACTGGGACGGCGCAAGGTCGGAGATGTCGAACAGTTTCGCCAGAAAAAAGAATACACCGAAAGAAATGAAAGAAGACCCGACGGTGATTCTCCTTGATAAAAAGCGCAATATAATAAAAGAAACCGTCAGCGAAAAAATTAAAGGCTATATGTGCGTCAGCGAAGAAGAAAACGCCGCCGATTCGGAATTTTTCAGACCGATGGTCAAAAAGCTTATAGAATGCGTCAAGCTTTTCGACGGCGAACTGATGAAGCTGAAAAAAGAGAAAAACGGCTATACATTTTCCGATATCTCGCATATGGCTCTGTGTCTGCTTGTCAAAAAGCAAGACGGTGAGATCGTTAAAACACCGCTCGCTGAGGAGCTGTCTGACAGATATGTTGAAATTCTCATTGACGAATATCAGGATACTAACGAGGAACAGCATATACTTTTCAATTCGTTGTCGCGCGACGGAACAAATCTGTTCAGAGTCGGCGATGTTAAACAGAGCATATATTCATTCAGACAGGCGATGCCCGAGATTTTCACGGGACTTCGCGACAAGCTCGACGAATATGACGGAACATTTTATCCGGCGAAGATAACGCTTGACAAGAACTTCAGAAGCCGTGAGGGGGTTACCTCGTTCATCAACTTCGTTTTTTCGCAGTTAATGAGCCGCGAAGCAGGCGGCGTCGAGTACGACAAAAATGAAGAACTGGTCGCAGGTGCAGTCTATCCCGAAACGAACAAAGTTCAGGCGCAGCTTCACATTATCGACCGATCGGCAAAGGCGCTGAAAGATTTAGATTCTGCCGTTTGTCAGGCGCGGCATATCGCCTCGCTTGTCAAGGACATGGTGTCAAACGAAAAGCTCGTCGGAAGACCCGGCTCGCAAAGACCGATAAAATATAAAGACATCTGCATTCTTATGCGAAGCGTCAAATCCGACAGCGCGGTCGCGCTTGCGAACGAACTCAGGACTTGGGGAATACCGTGTTTCACCGAAGTCACCGGCAGCTTCTTCTCATCGAGTGAGATCTCGGTTATGCTGTCAATTCTGCGCGTCATAGACAACCCGAATCAGGACGTTCCTCTGCTTTCGGCTTTGATGTCGCCGATCTTCGCGTTCACGCCCGACGAAACGGCAAAAATGAGAATCAATAGCAGAAAGGCGAGCATCTATTCATGCCTGCTCGAAAACGAGGACAAGGACGAAAAAGTCGCGAATTTTCTGAAGTTCATAAGACGGATGAGATTCATCGCGAGCACTTCAACCGCAAGCGAACTTATAAGACGGATTTTGGACGAAACGTCATATCTTGCGATAGTTCAGGCTATGCAGGGCGGCGATCTCAGACGTTCAAACCTCATGCTTCTGACGGACTACGCCGAAGTCTATGAAAGCTCGGGTATGATCGGACTTTCGGGCTTTATCAGATTTATAGACAGACTTTTCATAAATCAAAAGGAGCTTGACGCTTCAAACCCGATAAGCGAAAACGCCGATGTCGTCAAAATCATGACGATACATAAATCAAAAGGTCTTGAGTTTCCCGTTTGTATACTCGCCGACGCTAACAAACAGTTCAATATCGTGGACTTGAAGAAGAATATGATCATCAATCCGAGATACGGGATCGGATTGATAAGAAGAGACGCCCGTACCATGGCGGAGTATGAAACGCTTTCACACATGAGCGCAAAGCTTCAGGCGGACCTCGCGCTGAAGTCGGAGGAAATGCGAATTCTTTATGTCGCGATGACAAGAGCCGAGGAAGAACTGATAGCCGTTTCAAGCGAAAGAGACGCTCAAAGAGCGCTGGAAAATGCCGCAAGCGACTTGAACCCAAGGCGCAAAAAACAACTCCCGTTCGCCGTCTTTTCGGAGAAATCGTTCGGCGACTGGCTTATGAAAGCGGCATTGCGGCATCCGGATTCGTTCGAACTTCGCAAGGCGGTAGGCTTAGGCGAAGAATACGCCTTGAGCTGCGATTCGCGCCTTGAAGTGAAAATCATAGATTCTGTCAAGAGCTATACGGCGGCTGTGACCGATGTTTCGGGTGACGAAGAAATCGACGGCGAGCTTCAGAAGCTCATCGACGAGCGCGTGAACTATGAATATATATATGCACCGCTCGCTTCTGTCGCGACAAAGATGGCGGCGTCTCAGCTTGACGGGAAACTAATCGACAGAGAGAATTTCGCTTCGTCGAAGCCTGATTTCATGTCAGACGGAAAGCTGACCGCAACGCAAAAAGGTACGGCGACCCACAGATTCATGCAGTACGCCGACTTTCGAGCGGCTGAAAAAGACATTTCATCCGAGGCCGAAAGGCTTGTTTTGTCGGGAAAACTCACCGAGGATGAGGCAAAGAACATAAGACAGGACGAAATCGAGAAATTCTTCCGCTCGGAGCTTTACGGCAGAATCAAACGATCCTACAATGTCATGCGCGAAAAAAAGTTCACCGTCAGCGTTCCTGCCGAAAAGGTATACCCAGAGCTTAAGGGTGAACTGAATGAAGATGTCATGATCCAAGGTATGATCGACTGCGCCTTTGAAGAAAACGGAAAGCTTGTCGTTGTCGATTATAAGACCGACAGAATGACGGATGAAGAAGATTACCGTGCGGAATACACCGAACAGCTCAAAATGTATAAATATGCTTTGGAGCAGATAACCGACCTCGAAGTATCGGAAACCTGCGTCTATTCGTTCAGACTTTCAAAAACTGTTGAAATTTTCTGAAAAAACACTTGCAAAACGCAACATCTTGTGTTATAATCTTCAAGCTATATAACAAAGATTATGTAAGCTTATGAAAGAGGTGCAACAACATGAAAGAAGGACTTCATCCCAAGTACACGCAGACAACCGTCAGATGCGCTTGCGGCGCTGAGATCGCAACAGGCTCAACGAAAGAGAACATGAGAGTTGATATTTGCTCAAACTGCCATCCGTTCTTCACGGGCAAGCAGAAGTTCGTTGACGCAGGCGGACGTGTTGACAGATTCAACAAGCGTTTCAACCGCGGCTGATATCATATTAAAAAAGAAAGTAAGGCGGTGTAATACCGCCTTGTTTTTGTCTTGGAGAGATAAATATGAATGAATACAAAACCGTCGAGACCTCGGCTCAAGCCGAGTTTGTCGAAAAGCGATCCCGTTTTATTGGGTACGCCAAGCCTGTTGCGACAAGCGAGGAAGCGGTCGCGTTTATAAACGAGATAAAGTCCAAACACTGGGACGCAACTCACAATGTCTACGCTTACGTCCTGCGAGACGGTCAGACCCGCCGATACAGCGACGACGGAGAGCCTCAGGGTACGGCAGGAATCCCGACTCTTGACGTTCTGCTCAAAGAGGGCTTAACGGATGTCGTTGTTGTCGTCACAAGATATTTCGGCGG
>USMJ01000086.1 GCA_900555805.1 uncultured Oscillospiraceae bacterium
CCGCCGCAGGCGGCGCACTTCTGCGCGAAGCGCAGAAGATTTTGCCCCCGCGGCCGAAGCACAGACCCGCCCGAGAGAAGAAACTTCTCCCGACAACAGCGGCAACGCCCTGCGGTCATTTGACCGCAGGGCGTTCAGCCTGTAAAAAAATCATGAATTTGTGCTGTCGCTTGTGTTTGAGCTTGAGCTGTTGTCGTCTGTGCTCAGATTGTTGCTGCTTTCGTCGTTCGTCGAATCCGAACTGCTCTCCGGCATAACGTTTGACGAATTTGGGGTGCCTGAATTCGCCGGGTTAGAGGTCGTCATGTCGTCGTTTCCGCCGCACGCCGTAAGTAACATAACCAAAAGAACGGCGATCGCTGTGATGATAGCAAAGGATTTTTTCATAATTAACATTGCCTTTCCGGCTACGAAAATTTTGACAGCCACTGCCCTACCGTAGCCGAATAAGGCGTGACGGAAAAAACGGCGCTTTTGCCGCCTTCTGTTTGTCGGACAGAATACAGAAATCACCGTGCACCGAACGCACAGTCATCGCTAACATTCTATCCTGCGTCGAGATAAAATATTCACAAACATAACTTTTTTCACAAAATCTTAATAAACATTTGCTTTTTTATCAAAGATATAGTAAAATAACCTGCACAACATTTATGTATAATATTGCCAACGGATTTAACATTTGTTGAAAAAATTTGTCTTTATATTTTTAGGTACGCCCGGTATGAGGCTCGGGCAGGTTTTAATAATGAGGGAAAATGACTATGAATAGAAAGATATATGTTAAAGAGCGGCTTTTGATAGATATATTGAAAGGACTGCTCGTCCTGCTGATATCGTTCGGAATGTATTATGTCTGGACAAGATATTATAATCCGCAGATACCGAAACCGTTTTGGCGTCTCGGAAACTATTTTCTTGCCGCAGTCTTCGGCGCCGTCTATATTTTTCTGGCGCAGACCTACGGCGGCTTTATGATAGGAACTTCGACCGTGTCCGATATCATATATTCCCACGGAATATGCGTCTTCCTGTCGCTCGCCCTGACCTATGTTATATTCTCGCTTATGAGCTATAAATTGGTCAATGTCATTCCGTTCTTTATAATGTTCGCGGTGTTCTTCTCGTTCGCCGTCATCTGGACGATAATGACAGACTGGGCGTATTTCAGGATCCATCCCCCGAAGCGGACAATCGTCGTTTTCGATAACATTGACTCGTACCTTTCATTAAAAGGAATCAAGAGCATGGAACGCCGCTTCAAGGTCGTCGAAACGCTCAGATCAAGAGAGACCGACCTTGAAACGATCTATAAAAAGCTGATGAGCGTCGACGCCGTTTTCCTTTGCGGCGTACCCGCGGACTATCGAAACGAGATAGTCAAGTTCTGCGTCAGGAACAACAAGGTCGCCTATATCAAGCCGAAAATTTCCGACACGATCATAAGAGGCGGAAAGACCATCCAGCTGCTCAATGTCCCCGTGTACAGATGCACAAGAAGCAACCCCAAGCTGTTCTACACCTTTGGAAAGAGACTGTTCGACATTATTATCTCACTCTTCGCCATAATCGTCTTAAGCCCGATCATGGCGGTCACGGCAATCGCCATAAAAGCCACTGACCACGGCCCGGTTCTCTATAAGCAGGAGCGCCTGACCTTAAACGGCGAGAAGTTCAGAATCTGGAAATTCAGATCAATGAGGGTAGACGCCGAAAAAGACGGCGTGGCGAGACTCGCGACAGAGGACGACGACAGAATAACGCCTGTCGGCCATGTCATAAGAAAGCTCAGAATAGACGAAATACCGCAGATATTCAACATTTTAGGCGGCTCAATGTCGATAGTCGGCCCGAGACCCGAAAGGCCCGAAATCGCCGCTCAATACGAGGAGCATATGCCGGAATTCGCATTGAGACTTCAGGTCAAAGCCGGACTTACGGGCTACGCTCAGGTCTACGGCAAGTACAACACACCGCCGTATGACAAGGTTCAGATGGATCTGACCTATGTCGCCACGCAGTCGTTCTTGGTTGACCTCAAGCTGATACTCATGACGGTGAAGATACTCTTCATGAAAGAAAGCACGGAGGGCATTGCGGCAGATCAGATGACGGCGGAACATCACGCGGACGACAGCGAAATCTAAACCTCAATAACATCATATGGCGCAGCCGCGAAGCGGCTGCGCCTTTCAGTCTAATCTGAATCAAAGCAGGCGAGGCGCGCGCAAGCGCACGCTCTTGCGGGAGCAGCCAAACCTGTGAGCCCTGCCTGCGTCGGAATTTGTGCAGGGGTTGCAAAAGCTTCTTCGCTTCGCGAAGAAGTACGCCGACGCCGTCGGCGCAGTTTCGCCTGCGGCGAAACCTTTTGCAACCCCACCGGCCTTCGCGCACTCACCCGAATATCCGTTCAACGGTCTTAGCTCTGATTTCGTCGAGCTTGCCGAAGTCCATCGCCGATATATATATCTTTTCAAGCTCGTCATGGATTTCTTTTGCCCGTCTGAGAGAAACGACAGCTTCGTTTATCATTTCGTCCGCCGCTTTCTTGTTAAAATTGAGCTTCTGCCTCTGCTTTAAGATGAGGTCGTTGTCGAGAAAACGCCTTGCGTGGATGGTTCTCGCCGCGCCTATGTCGCCGTATGACGGATGCCGTCTGATGAAAGCGACCGAGCAGGATGGGATTATTATATGCTCGGGGCGGCCTGTCGGGTCGAGCGGACAGTATCCCGTGATGACGTCAAGGCCGTTTTTTATCGCCGCCAGACGGAGATTTTCCGTGATAACGGACGAGACCAAGCCCACGCTGTCGTCGATTTCTATGATGAGGTCGGCGAAATGTTTGGCCGTGTCCTTGTAGAAAACGATCCCCTTCGGCGTAACCGCGCTGAGAAAGACCCGGCTTTCCCGTCCCTGTCTGTCGGAGGGCTTTGAGCTTCGCTTGATGAAGCGCTTGACATAGAGCGTCGCTTTTTCCTCCATGACAGCGTTTTCCGATAGCCGCCTGCTGTCGGAAACGAGAAGTTCCGCCGCCTTGAGGAATCTGACGGATCGCGAGTGGCAGGCGGAGTTGGCTCTCACTGTCGAGATTATTTTCTCGCTGTCGGCTCTGAGCTTTTTTTCGTCCCACGCTTCGCCGAGGTTTATCAGGGTCTCGACCGCCCCGGGGAAGCTCGGCTCTATAACATGCGGCGCGGTACCGTCCGCTACGCTGATTTTCAGCTCCTCGCACTTAACAGCGTCGAGGCTGTCGGGATCGCTTGAGCAGTGAATTCGGTGTACCTCAAAGCCCCTGCGCTCGATTTCATCGGCGATGTTTTTCATCAGTGTGCTCTTGCCTGTTCCGGGGCCGCCTTTGATGACGAAGCACCGCCATTTGCCATCGGGGGAGTATAGCTCGTCGAAGAACGAGACGAAGCCTCCGGGGGAATTTGCGCCTAAAAAGTAATCTATGCCGTATTTTTTCATTCGTCAGCCCACCTTTTCGTGTTTTCACTTTATGATATGTCAAAGGCGGAAAGACGGTGATTGAACTGAGGAAAATATCCGATTTGCGGCGGTTTTCGGAACGAAAACCGTTTTGCCGTCCCGAAGTCAGATGAAAGTCGGGCTTTCTGATCAGACCAGAGTGAGCCTTGACGATAGCAGAAAGTATAAGCTTTTCGCAAAGTTATATGACGTCTTGCTTTTAGATGTAAGGCGTACTTTCTGCGCCAAACCAACACAGCGGAAGCTATGCTCTCCGAAGCAAGCTTCGTATCGCACGCTTGCGCAGCACTTTAGCGCGGCGATAGAGGGCAGCGCGGTGGGGTGGCAAAAGCTCCGCTTCCAGCGGAGCGCCGCAGACCGCCAAGGCGGTCTGCGGCGGCCTCTCTTCCCCCAACTTGAATCCAGTTCCTGCCCAAGCCCACCGAACCAAATCAACGGCTAAGGAACAGATATCCGCGATCGCCGTATAACCGCGATCAGTCACTTGAGCAATACGAAACTCGAATTACGAGATAACTACAATGACCGCCTCACCGTGAAAATCGGCAAAAAAATCTCCTACGGTTTAACCGTAGGAGATAGGTTTTAATCAATATCAACATCTTCGACTTCTGTGATGTTTTCGTTTTCGACAATCACTTCTTCGTTCTTGCGTCTCTTGAAGAAGATGTATCCTGCCGAAGCGCCGACCGCCAGAAGTCCTATGGGAGTGGCGACATATTCCGGCTTGTCCTTTATCGCCTGAGTGACGCCCGAGAGAACGCTCGCCGCCTGAGCCGTCGAACTCTGCGTTGCCGCGAGAGGATCGGATGTCGTGGCGACATTGCCGTTGTTGTCGGTCGGATAAGTTTCTATGAAACTTGAATATCCGCCCGAGCCGTTCGCCGTGTCATAAAGTGTTCCGCCGTTCAGATAATTGCTGAGATCGCGTTCGTAGGGCGAAGTCGTGCGATTCTGCATATAGTCACTGAGATCGCTCAGCGAATTTTCTGCTGAATTCACGATATCTCCGATCGGCTGATTGATGTTGACGTTAACTCCGCCGACAACCTGTGAGCCTGAGGAACTCTTCTTGACCGTGAAACTGTATTCAGCCGTCTGCTTTCTCTTTGAGTCGTTATATTCGATCTTGACGGTGAATCTTGTTGAAGCGCCTGTGAGCTTGACGGAATTGGTTGATGTGTTCTTGACAAGCTCTCCGTTTATATATGTTTTGGCTTTTGAGGAGTCTCCGTCAACGAGCTGGTCGGCGACAAGGAACGCCGTGAACCAAATCTCGGTCGATTCGTCGGAAACTGTGACCTCATAATCGTATATGTCTGTGTAGAAATCATCCTTAAGCTCGAAGAAGCCGTCCGCTCTCGCTTTGTCGAAGAGTGAGTTGACGCTTTCGTCAGCCGAATACTTCGTGTTGACATGATCGAGAATTGACTTGAGAACAAGTCTCGGAATCTCGGTGCCCTTATCGCCGCCGAGCATCGCCTGTCTCAAAAGACCGGGATCGACATGAACGCCGTATTTTGTCGTAAGGATTGAGGCGTAATATGCATATCTGACATATTCTTCCTGCTCCTGAGTGACCTTGAGATAGGGCGTATCCTTGGGTACGTCGTAGCCCTGTTTATAGGCGGCTGAGAGCTTGACCCAATAATAGACCTCCTGCTCGGTCGGATCTTTGCTGACGGGAAGTCCCGAGCCCTCTAAAACATACTGATCGGCGAAAAGATAGGAGAACGCCGCGATGGTGTTGACCGAGGAGGGGATCTCCATTCCGCAGACCTTGGCGAGATAGAGAACGACAGCACCCTCAACGCTTGTTCCTCTGGGGATTTCGACTTTCTGCTTGAGAACCGCCGAAGCGATGTCCGTCTTGAGAAGCGCGTAGACAAGTGTTGTATACATATGCGTCATCGTGGTCTGAGAGAACGGATAGACTATACCCATGCTTTCGTTGTACGCGCGCATTGTCTGCTCGTCGGACTTTATAGCGCCGGAGGCGAGAAGGGTGTAATAAGCGGTTCTTATTGTTTTGAGGATACTGCTTTGAAGTATCTCGTCGGTGACATTGAAAAGAGCGGCGTAGTTGTTGCACTCTCTGACGAATTCGGAAGCCGTATGGCTGTAAGGATAATCTGTGATCGGATGAAGAACGAGAGGAACGACGGATGTCGAGCTGTCTCTTAAAGAGACGTCGTCGATCCACGCGTAGTTATAATCCTTTTCATCGACATAAACTCTTGTGGTACCCGGACACACAGCTGCGTTACCGTCTATATAGAAAACGGAAGCCGATGAGACGAAGGAACTGCATAATACAGCCGCGAGCGTTATGACCGAAAGTATAACGCTGATAACTTTTTTGCTTCTCACGGCGACACCCCCTGATTCATAATATCGTATATTTGGAATTTAGCATAATTAGATAATTTTACAGATATATAATACAACCAAAGCCGACTAAAGTCAAGAAAATTTGCGTTAAAATCGGAAATTAAAGAAAAGTTTAGAATTAAGCCGAAGAGACTTCGCGGCAAAAGGTTTCCCCGACGGGGAAAC
>USMJ01000087.1 GCA_900555805.1 uncultured Oscillospiraceae bacterium
GCTCGGGCGACATCGGACTTATCATGGCCAGAAGAATGACCCTTGAGGGCGCGAAAGTCGAAATGGTCTGCGAGCTTATGCCCTATTCGGGCGGTCTGACGAGAAACATTGTCCAGTGTCTCGACGACCTCGGAATTCCGCTGAAACTCAGCTGTACCGTCATAAAGACGCACGGCATCGAGCGCCTTGAAGGCGTCACGATCGCCAATGTTGACAAGAACCGTCTCCCGATCCCCGGAACGGAACAGTTCGTCGAGTGCGACACGCTCATGCTTTCGGTCGGTCTTATCCCCGAAAACGAGCTGACGAGAATGGCGGGAATCATCATCGACCCCGTCACGAACGGCGCTATCGTCGACGAATACAGACAGACGAACAGACCCGGAATCTTTGCCTGCGGAAACGTTCTTCAGGTACACGATCTGGTTGACTACGTAACGGCAGAGAGCCAGCTCGCGGGCGAAGGCGCTGCGAAATACATACTTTCAAAGGGCAAGTCAAAGAACACGAAATACATCTCAACAAAAGCGGCTCACGGCGTAAGATATATCGTTCCGCAGAACATTAACGCCAACACCGACCAGGATGTCAAGCTCTATTTCCGTGTTACGGATGTCTTCAAGGGCGCCAAGGTTGTCGTCACCTGCGGAGACAAGGTTCTCTATTCAAAGAAGAAGCCCAAGCTTTGCCCGGGTGAAATGGAAAATGTTCTTATCAAGGCCGATGAAATCCACGGACTTGAAAAGAAAGAGATCGTCGTTAAGGTGGAGGTATAAATATGAAGCGAGAATTAGTTTGCGTATCATGTCCTCTCGGCTGTATGCTCACGGCAGAGATCAACGATAAGGGCGAAGTCGTTTCGGTTACGGGCAACACCTGCAAGCGCGGCGACAAATATGCTCACGACGAATGCACCAACCCCGTCAGAATGCTGACATCGACAATGAGAGTTCACGGCGGTTCGCTGCCCGTGATTCCCGTCAAGACATCAAAGCCTATACCCAAGGGAATGATGTTCGAATGCATGAAAGCGATCAATAACGAGGTCGTTGACGCGCCGATAAAGATGGGCGAGGTACTCATCAGCAACATCTGCGACACAGGCGCAGACATCGTTGCAACGAATGAGATTTGATTTTGATAAGATTTACCCGACCGTACGGCTTGTGCCGTACGGTCGGGTTTTATGTTTTGTGCGGATTTGGGGCGAGAAAGTCGGGCGGCGCGGTAGCGAAGCGAGTGCCGCCCGACGGGAACTTGTGAGCGTATTCCCGAGCCGCAGGCGAGCGGAATGCCCGAACAAGTTCCGATAGCACAGATTTACTGTTACATACAAATCGAATAACAGCGCAGAGAAAAGTCGAATATAGCTGTCGGATTTTCTACTGTTCCGCTCGCCGCGGAACGGCGTAAGCGAGTATATCCTGACTTCAGATCCGTGCGTGTGTGCTCAGCGGCACTCGCTTCCATCAGCCTTCGACTTAAGCGGTAATTGCAAGTCCCTGCAGCGGAGCAGCCGTTCGGGCATCCCACTCCGCTGCCGCTACGGGGATACCGCTCACGACTGCTTGCGCGGCGGCACTCGCTTCGCTACCGCGCCGCCGCACATTCCCCGACCCTTTCGCTGAATCCAACCAAAATCCTTATAAAGCCAAGTATTATTGTCTCATTTGACACACTATCGGCACACTTCAATACAGCACACACCGACCGCGTAACCCAAAAGATAACTTATCAATATATATTGGGACTTTCACTAAAACGCCCAAACCCGAATAAAATATAATATGAAATCAGCTCCCCGGAATATTTCATGTTTATTATGAGAATATCATGGCTAAACTATTTGTGCAGGAAATTTTGGAGAGTGATCATATATGTTGATAAAAAGGGGAGAAATTTACTATGCGGATCTAAGCCCCGTCGTCGGCTCGGAGCAGGGGGGCGTAAGACCGGTACTTATCGTTCAGAATGATGTCGGGAACAAGTTCAGCCCGACAGTCATAGCTGCCGCCATAACAAGTCAGCGGTTCAAGACGAACCTGCCCACCCATATTCATGTCAACGCCGACGAATGCGGACTGGCGAAGGATTCTATCGTCCTTCTCGAACAGGTGAGGACGCTCGACAAAAAGCGGCTTCGCGAAAAAATGGGCAACCTCGACGAACAGGATATGTCGCGCATAGATAAGGCTCTTTCTGTCTCATTTGGGTTAGGTGAATGAAAAAAGTCCGCCGCTGTTTAAGTATTCTTGGCTTAGCTGCGGCGGACTTTTTGCCGAAAATCATGCGTTTAAACATGCTGCCTTTTGTTGACATTGCACATATCTTGTGATAAAATATAGAAAATCACAGCAGGAGGAAAATTAAAATGAAAAGAATATGGCTCATCATTCTGGCGATGATTATGATAGCGACTTGCTTCGTCGGATGCGGCGGCAAGGATAACGGCGAAACCACCGACCCGAGCGCGGAAAGCACATCCGAAAGCACGACGCAGGCACCGAAATCAGGCAACATAAATCTTCTGACTGGTCTTAGCGGACTTTCCGACAAGGCTGTCGGAAAGCGCCCGATGGCGATCATGATCAACAATATCAAGGTTTCCCTGCCGCAGTACGGTATCGGAGCCGCCGACATTATCTATGAGATAGTCACCGAGGGCGGTATCACCCGAATGATGGCTATGTACGGCGACTATACCAAGGTTCCGAATGTCTGTTCGATCAGGAGCTGCCGCTATTATTTCCCGATTTTCGCTCATGGGTACGACGCGGTTTACTTCTGTTTCGGAGCTAACGCGACGCTGGGATACCCGACGCTTAAGAGGATAAAGATAGACTATTTTGACGGCAAGACCTACGGTACCCAGCTCTTCGACAGGGACAAAAACAGAAGAAAGAACTTCGCCATAGAGCATACAGCTTATGTCAAGGGCCCGAACATCCCGAACGTTCTCTCAAAAGAAAAGGTAAGAACCGATCTTCTTCCCGATAAGAACAAGACGGCTTTCAACTTCGTCGCCGAGGGTTCACCCATAAAGCCGGGCGAAAAGGCATGCACGAAGGTCAATATCCAGTTCTCGAAGCAGTATTACAGCACATTCAAATACAACGCCGAGAAGGATGTATATTATAAGTGGCACTCGGGCAAGGCTCATAAAGACAGCTCGACTGACAAGCAGTTGAACTTTACAAACCTGTTCATTCTTCAGACCGACATCCATAACTATAAGGGCAAAGCAATAATGGAGGTCGACTGGAAGGGCGGAGACGGATATTATATCTCGCACGGCGCAGTGACCGAAATCAAATGGGAAAAGAAGAGCGAGTCCGCAAGCGTTGTCTATTATGACAAGGCAACAGGCGAAGAGCTCAAGGTCAATCCCGGAAAGAGCTATATAGCTGTCGCAAAGAAGGGTCAGACGACTATCACGGCTGAAGTCGCTCAGTAAAGCTCAATACAAATCAAGTAAAATATACGGCTGTAATCTATCGGATGAGTTCCGACGGATTACAGCCGTTTTTTGCGTTTCGCGTAAAGCGGATGTGCTTTACATGTTTTGGAAGGAGGAAAGAATGATCAGCCGCTGAACTGAACAGCGAAATTTCAGCCGAGAGAAACGGGGAGCCAAGCATAGCCGAACACAAAGCCTCTGCGAACCGTAAGACTGTTCAACGGGTGCGGGTCGCCAGTGGCGACCTTTGTGACGCAGTCACAAAAGCACCGACCGAGCCGGCAGGCGAAAAACGATTGTTCGGGTATCACGCTCCGCTACCGCTACGGTGATACGCTCGCAACCGCTTGTGCCGCCTGCAGCCGAACACAAAGTCTCTGCGAACCGCACGTCTGTGCAACGAAACGATTGTTCGGGCATCACGCTCCGCTGCCGCTACGGTAATACGCTCACAACCGCCTGCGGCACTCACTGCCCTGACGGGCGGCTGCCGCGTCGCTTGTGTCCGAGATCAAACATCCCTTCGCAATCTCGCCGACACTACGCACAAAACCCCGATGCGGGCGAAGCCTGCATCGGGGTTGTACATATAATATAATTATTTCGTTCCGAAAATTCTGTCGCCGGCGTCGCCGAGACCCGGGATGATGTATCCGTTTTCGTTGAGCTTCTCGTCAAGAGCGGCGCAGTAAACGTCAACATCGGGGTGAGCCTTTGTGAAAGCCTCAATTCCCTCGGGGGCTGCGATGAGTCCCATGAACTTGATATCCTTGGGATGGCGGAGCTTGATCTGTGAAACAGCGTCGATGGCCGAGCCGCCTGTCGCGAGCATCGGGTCAACAACGATGACTTCTCTCTCCGAAATATCCTTCGGCAGTTTGCAGTAATATTCAACGGGCTTGAGCGTTTCCTCGTCACGGTAAAGGCCTATATGACCGATCCTCGCCGCAGGGATGAGCTTTGTAACTCCGTCTACCATGCCTAAACCTGCTCTGAGAATAGGTACGATTGCGAGCTTCTTGCCCGCGAGTGTCTTTGATTTTGTCTTGCATATCGGGGTCTCGATTTCGACTTCCTTCGTCGGCAGATCCCTCGTTATCTCATAACACATGAGCATAGCGATCTCGCTGACCAGCTCTCTGAAATCTTTTGAACTTGTGTTTTTGTCCCTCATAATCGTCAGCTTGTGCTGAATGAGAGGATGATCGTAAATTGTTACCTTTGACATTTTCTCAAGTCCTTTCTGTTATTGAATAGGCTTTCACCTATATAATTATAAGCGCTAAAGCCGCAATTTTCAACACAAAATATGTTATTTGCCTATAAATTATCCGTTGCGTTTCGGACAAACTTTCATACAAATTCCACAAACAGCGCCCCTGCCTATATGTTTAAATTTCTGTTTCATGAAATTACTACATTTTTCGGGGTCAAACATTTCTTCGCGCGGTACGCCGACCTCCCATCTTTTCCCGCTTATGGCGTTCGCCGGGCAGGCGTCGCGGCAAAGGTGACATTCGCCGCAGCAGCAAGTCATGATCTCTTGAGGAAGTTCAAATTCGCAGTCGGTGAAGAGCGTACCTAATCTCACCGAACATCCGAAGTCTTTGTGAAAGAACATGGAATTTTTGCCGATGCTTCCGAGACCTGCGAGCCTTGCCGCCTCTTTGTGGGAATATCTTCCGCGATAGTTCCAGCCGTCCTTGTTTACGCTCTGAGACGCGGCGATGGTGATATATCTGTATCCGTGTTTTTGTAAAAACAGCCCGGCTTTCAGAAGAAGCTGATCTATAAGCGCGTTGACCGAGCGATAGTGGTTGAAGTATGTGTGGGTCGGCTCGTCGGTTATTTCATCAACAATGGCCGGCGACAGCCTGACGACTATGCTCATGGCGTAGCCGAGACCGGTGTCGCTGTCGTCGATCTTGGCGAAACCGACATCGCTCGCGCCTTGGCTTAAAAGATACTCTTTAAGTTCGTTTTGAATTTCCATACTGACCTCAGATATCAAAAATGTTAAGTCCTGTTTTTTCTTCTTTTACTCGGCTGACGGTGGTCTCAAGCGGTTCTATGAACATTTCGCAGGTTGCGCCGATGACGGCTTTTTTGAGATGACCGCCGAATGCTTTTCCGTCGCAGTCGCCGAAAACGGCGTGAAGATGTATATATGTTTCGCCGTTCATCTGTGTGACGTTACCCTCAAGACTTAAAAGCTCCATGAATCTGTCAAGGCTGTTCTCGTTGTAGTCGCCTTTGGCAAAATCGAACATGGCGATGGTTGCGCTCTTGACCGCTCCGATAGCGTGAATACGGGCTGATTTGATATTGCTCTCTCTACAAATTGTCTCAAGTGAGGCAATAATTTCATCGTCAATATCAAGACGGGCAACTATATTCTTTCCGTTCTTCGTGTATTTCATATTTATCGCTCCTTTTGTTTTATGCCTATATTTTATATCCTGACGGGCTTTTCGTCAAGTGCGATTATTGCCTTTCGGGTTTCATCAGCCTGCGCGGCTTTGAGCGGCAGGGAAGTCTGTGCAGCGGGGCGGGGGCAA
>USMJ01000088.1 GCA_900555805.1 uncultured Oscillospiraceae bacterium
ACGCTCCCGGGCGTTTGGCGCTTCGTGTGCGCCGCCCCGGGTTCCTCGCAGGACACGGGCTTGAGCGGTTCTTCCTTCGAATAGACAACCTTCAGCTTTTTCACGCCCCGTTTTTTAAGCTCATATCTCATCACCCGAGCGAGCGGACAGACCGAGGTCTTATAAATGTCGCTGACCTCGAAGCGCGTCGGGTCAAGTTTGTTGCCCGTCCCCATTGAGCTTATAATGGGTACGCCGTGGGTGTCCGCGTAAACGGCGAGCGCTATCTTCGCGCTGACCGTGTCGATAGCATCAACTATGTAATCGTAGCCGTCCAAAGCGAACTCGTCAATGTTGTCTTTTGTCAGGAACTTTTTTATTGTTATTACCGTACAATCCGGATTGACTGCTGCTATACGCTTTTTCGCTTCTTCCGTCTTTTCTTCTCCGAGCGAATCTGTTGTAGCTATAAGCTGTCGGTTGAGATTTGACTCGGCGACCGTGTCGTCGTCGACAACGGCTATCGTTCCGATTCCCGCCCTCGCGAGAGCTTCGACCGTGAAAGAGCCGACGCCGCCGACGCCGAAAACTATTACCTTTGCGTTATTGAGCTTTTCGGTCGATTTTTCGCCGAGTATAAGCTCGCTTCTGATATATCGGGACATGGTCAGGCTGTGACCTCCATGCTCTCGATAACGATATCCTGAACCGGAACCGCCTTTTCGCCTATTGAGTTATAGGTCATTTCAACGCTTGTGAATTTGTCGACGACATCCATTCCGTCGATGACTTTTCCGAACGCGGCGTAGTCGCCGTCGAGAGTTTTACATTTAGCCGAATCGTAGCAGATGAAGAACTGGCTTGACGCAGAATCCTTGTCCGTCGCTCTCGCCATGGATATAACACCTCTCTCATGAGAAAGTGTGTTCTTTTCGAAGCCGTTTGACTTGAACTCGCCCTTTATCGTTTCTGCTGTCTCGCCGTTCGCGCTCTGACCGCCCTGAGCCATGAAACCGGCCACAACTCTGTGGAACTTCGAACCTGTATAAAAGCCTGCCCTGGCGAGCTTAACGAAATTCTCGACGGTAGCCGGCGCGTACTCGGGATAAAGTTCAAGAGTGAACTCGCCGAAATCTTTGACCGTGACCTTGACTTTCGGATGAGTTATATCCGAGCTTTGACTGCTGTCGGACGTAGGGTCTTCGGTTTTCGAGCCGCAAGCCGCGAACGCGAAGAGCATCGAAACGCACAAAACAAGCGACATTATTTTAGCGAATGTTTTCATGATAATTACCTGCCTTTTTAAGTTATTACCTACTGATTATATAGTTTTAGCGCAAATAAATCAAGCCATGAAACAAATTTATGCGCTTTATTTTAGAAAACGCTTTAACTCGGGCGCATTATGTGTTAATATATGATAGAAATTTGAAGAAAAACGCTCTGTAAAAAGAAAGGACGATCCAAATGTCAACCATGATAATCGGCATAGCCGGCGGAACAGGCTCCGGCAAAACAACAATAACCGACAATCTCAAGGCGGAATTCGGCGAAGATGTCAGTGTGGTGTACCACGACAATTATTATAAATGTAACGACCACCTCCCCATGTCGGAGCGGGTCAAGCTCAACTATGACCACCCCGACGCTTTCGACACCGACCTGATGATAGAGCATCTGATAAAACTCAAAAACGGCGAGGCGATAGACTGCCCGACCTATGACTACACGCAGCACACAAGGGCGAAAGAAACGATCAGAATCGAACCGGCGAGCGTTATAATCGTCGAGGGAATCCTGATTTTCGAGAACGAACAGCTTCGAAATCTCATGGATATCAAGATTTTCGTTGACACCGACGCCGACGAGCGCATACTCAGAAGAATACGCCGCGACGTTTTGGAGCGCGGCAGGAGCATCGATTCCGTCATAACGCAATATCTGACGACGGTCAAGCCGATGCACGAGCAATATGTTGAGCCGAGCAAAAGAATGGCGGACATCATAGTCATCGGCGGCGGTCACAACATAGTCGCCTTAGACATGATAAAGCGCAGAGTCAAGCATCACATATCAAGGAGCAAGAAGAATGGATAAAGCCGAAAGAATAAGTCTCGCCGAAAACCTGTTTTCGCAGGGCTTCGCCTGCTCTCAATCCGTTTTCGCCGCATTTTCGGATATGTTCGGAATCGACAGAGACACCGCTCTCAAGATCTCGGCAGGTCTCGGCGGCGGAGTCGGCAGAATGAGAGAGGTCTGCGGCGTTGTGACATCTGCGAGCATGGTTCTCGGACTTACATACGGAGCGACGGACGGAGCCGACAGGAAATCGAAAGCGAACACATACGCCAAAGTCAGAGAGTTCGCCGACAGGCTCAAGGAAAAAGAGGGTACGATAATATGCCGCGAACTTCTCGGACTTGACAAAGCCGAGGAAAGTCATGTTCCGCAGGAAAGAACAAAGCAGTATTACGCCGAAAGACCGTGCAAAAGGCTGACGGCCGAGGCGGCGGAAATACTTTGCGATATGCTTGGGATCGGATGAGATTATCGAGTCGGGGCAAAAGGTTTCGCCGCAGGCGAAACTGCGCAGGCTCCGCCTGCGGCACGCCGCGCGCAGCGCGGCGGCTTTTGCAACCTGCACAGACACGAAGTCAGATTAAAACCTACCGGCTGAACACAGCGATGACGGGCAGGGAGCTTCAGCTCCCTGCCCGTCGAGCATACATAAAAAAATCAACCCTTAGATTTGATTATAGGCTGCATCTGCTTTTCTTCAAGCGCCAGCCGAACTGCCTCAAGAGTATCGTCAAAATGAGCCACGACCGAAAACGGCTTTTTGACGAAATCATCCTGCGACATGGGAATAAAATAGTAGTGCTTATAATTCAGAAGCATTCCTATGTTCTTTGCGCTGCCTGTCAGAGCGTCGTTTGTTGAAACACCGATCAAAATCGGCTTTTGATTTCGCAGGTGCGACTTTGCGCTGAGCGTTGCCGGCGTGTCATATATGCCGTTTGCGAGTTTTCCGAGCGTGTTGCCCGAACACGGCGAGATTATCAGAAGATCGAGCAGATTCTTAGGACCGATAGGCTCGACCTCCGTTATCGTTTTCAGCACTTTGTTGCCCGTGATCTCCTCGAGCTCGGATATGAACGCGCCTGCGTCACCGAATCGGGTGTCAAGGCTCTCGGCGTTATATGACATGATGGGAATTACATTGTACCCGGCGTCAACAAGCTTTTTCACCTGCGGAATTGATTTTGAAAAGGTGCAAAATGAACCTGTCAGACAATAGCCAATGGTTTTCATTTCATCACTCCTTTAGTTCGGAGCAGACAAAATCCGCTATGACCTCCCCTGCCCCTTTCGGCGTATGCTTACCCGGCATACCCCTACACTCAATATATGCGAACCGATATTTTTCCGTTTCTTTCGGTACACCCGAAGCGAGTTCGAAATAGGTGGTTTCGGCGCCGATTTCGGCTAAAACGCTGTCGGAAAACACCTTTTCGGGCACGGTATTAACTATATAATCAAATTCCGAAATTCTTTTTTCAGCTTCCCCGAAACTCAATGCTGAGTATCCGCAGACCGCCGCCTCATGTCTTTGAACGGGATTTCTTGCCGCTGTGAAGACTGAAACGCCGTTATCCGAAAGAATTTTACACACGCACTTCGCCACGTTTCCGAAGCCTGTCACGAGCGCCTTTTTTTCCATGATGTCGCCGGTTTCGAAAGCCAAAAGCTCCGAAAGAAAGCCCACAGCCGTCAGTCTCGCGTTGTCGACGATGACGCCCTTATCGGAGAAATAATTCTTGCCGCTTATTCTGTCGTCCGATGTGAATACGATTTTATCTTTTATGTACGCGCCGACCTCGGCGAGCGTTATTTTCTTTTCCGAATAAGGGCAACTAAGCGTTTCGCCGTCCTTTGTCAGCGGTAAGGGCAGAATCACCGCTTCAAAGCTGTCGATATCGGACTTAAAATTCTGCACTCCCTTGTGCGTACCGTCATATTTTTCGGCGCAATACCATTCAGCGTCGTGTCCTTTCTTATTAAGTCTTCTTGTCAGGTAGAGATTTCTCTTGTCTCCGCCGATAATCATTATTTTCATTCAGGTCACCTCACGGAAAGATTCATAATCTTTGGTTAGTTTGTTCTGACTGCCGGTTAAGGCGGGCGGTTTCCGCAGCGTAGCTGCGGAAACGCCACGGACGGCGAAGCCGTCCGTGGCAGTCAATGCCGCCGCAGGCGGCATTGACTCGCCCGCCCGCACTGACTGCCCTCGGCGCACAAACCGACCTCACTATCAATGCTATGCCGTTAAAGCAGAAAGGGTGAAAAGAGGAAATTTTTTCTTAATTTGCCGCGATTTATAGCCAACAGCATACTTTTGTGATATAATACTAATGCAATATATCAGAAGATGAAAAACGAAACATACTTTTAGATTGGAGTGCTTGATATGTACGATATAGACGAGCTTTTGAAGAAAGTCAAACGCATACATTTTATAGGAATAGGTGGATCCGGCATGTGCCCTCTCGCCGAGATTCTTCACGACTGGGGCTATCAGCTTTCAGGCTCGGACAACAACCCGGGCGACAACATTGACAAATTGCGCTCATTCGGCATACCTATAGCCATGGGTCAGAGAAAAGAAAATATCGGCGACGCGGAAATGGTGGTTTACACCGCCGCCCTGCTAAGCGATAATCCCGAGCTTTGCGCCGCCCGTGAAATGGGTGTTCCGACGTTTGAAAGAGCGAAGCTATTCGGAGCTATTTCGAGAATGTATTCAAACTGCGTAGGCGTTTGCGGCACTCACGGAAAGACGACGGTCACCTCCATGCTCACGCAAATTCTCATTATGGCGGACAAAGACCCGACGGCTGTCATCGGCGGCAAGCTTCCGCTTATCGACTCCCACGGCAGGGTCGGCCACAGCGACACGATGGTTTGCGAAGCCTGCGAATTTGTCGACACCTTCCTTGAGCTTTCGCCCGATGTTTCGGTCATTCTCAATGTCGACGAGGATCACCTCGACTATTTCAAAACACTCGACAATATCATAAAGTCATTCCATAAATTCGCCTCGATGTCATCGAAAGCCGTTATATATAACGGAGACGATGAGAACACTCTCAAAGCCGTTTCGGGTGTTGAGGGCAAGAAGATGATAACGTTCGGAAGAAACGAGCGCAACGACTATTCCGCGGCGAACATCACATATAACCGCGGCGCGTTCGCCGAGTTTGACATAATTTATAAGGGCGAAAATCTCGGCAGGGTCAAGCTGAACATTCCCGGTGAGCATAACATAGTCAACACTCTCGCCGCCATCGCCGCAGCGATGTATTGCGGAGCGAGCGCAGAGGAATGCATCAAGGGCGCTCAGGCATTTTCGGGCGCAGGCAGACGCTTTGAAATTCTCGGCGAGTTCGGCGGAATAACCATAGCCGACGACTACGCGCATCACCCGAGAGAGCTTGAAGTCACTCTGAACGCTGTTATGAAGATGGGGTACAACAAAGTCTGGGCGGTATTCCAGCCTTTCACATATTCAAGAACCAAGATCTTATTTGATGATTTCGTCCGTGTTCTTCAGATTCCCGACAGATGCGTCATGACGGAAATTATGGGTTCGAGAGAAAGAAACACCTACGGCATTTATACAAAGGATCTCGCCGAAAAGATTCCCGGAAGCGTATGGTTCAACACATTTGAGGAAGTTTCCGACTATGTTGTGAGCCACGTCGAAAAGGGTGATCTTATAATCACGCTCGGCTGCGGAGATATATACAAAGCGGCGAGAATGATGGCTAAGGCGCTCGGAGATAAATAACTTGCCAATAACCCCTAACCGCGCGGTTAGGGGGTCGTTTTGTCTTGAAGCGTTTGATAGGCAGGCGAAGAAAGGGACTTTCGGGTAGAAGTCAGCGCTAAAGGCAAAACCTGCGGTTTGCTTGCAAACCGCAGGGCCGCAAGGTGCCTTGGCGGCTTGCGGCGGTTTTCGGGACGAAAACCGTTT
>USMJ01000089.1 GCA_900555805.1 uncultured Oscillospiraceae bacterium
ACTTTTTATTCTCCCCCAGTTCAACTGGGGGTTGTTTCCACGCTTAAAAGCACCAACACAAAAAGGCGTTCCGGAAAATCCGGAACGCCTGATTTTATTTCTGTCTGAATTACTCAGCGCAGTTAGCTTCGAGAGTGTCAAGCTCTTCTCTGAGAACCTTCGGGAGTCTGTCGCCGAACTTAGCGTAGAACTCCTCGATGCCCTTAGCGTCGTCGAGCCAGAGCTTCTTATCAACGTCGAGAATGCTTCTGAGAGATTCGAGTGAAACCTCGCCCTCAAGGCCTTCGATGTTGATATCCTCTGCGTGAGGAATGTAACCGATAGCTGTATCCTGAGCGTCAACCTTGCCTTCGCAGCGCTTGAGTATCCACTCAAGAACACGAAGGTTGTCGCCGAAGCCCGGCCACATGAAGTTGCCTTCGTCGTCCTTACGGAACCAGTTGACGTTGAAGATCTTCGGTGCCTTCTCGGGATCGAGACCTGCGCCGATGTCGATCCAGTGCTGCCAGTAGTCAGCCATGTTGTAGCCGCAGAACGGAAGCATAGCCATCGGGTCGCGGCGAACAACGCCGACTGCGCCCGAAGCCGCAGCTGTCGTCTCTGAAGCCATGATAGAACCGACGAATACGCCGTGGTTCCAGTCTCTTGACTGATATACGAGCGGAGCGAGCTTAGCACGTCTGCCGCCGAATACTATAGCTGAAATCGGAACGCCTGCCGCGTTCTCAAACTCGCTTGAAAGGCAGGGACAGTTCTTTGAGGGAGCTGTGAATCTTGAGTTCGGATGTGCGCCCTTGCGCTCGTCAACCTTACCGTTCCAGGGCTTGCCTGTCCAGTCGATTGCGTTCTCGGGCGGATTCTTGTCAAGACCTTCCCACCAAACGGTGTTGTTGTCAAGGTTAAGAGCGACGTTCGTGAAGATTGTGCCCTGCTTTGTTGTGAGAAGAGCGTTCGGGTTTGACTTCATGTTTGTACCCGGAGCAACGCCGAAGAAGCCGTTCTCGGGGTTGATAGCGTAAAGTCTGCCGTCCTCGCCCTTGCGGATCCATGAAATATCGTCGCCGACTGTCCAGACCTTGTAGCCTGCCTTCTTGTATCCCTCGGGAGGAATAAGCATAGCAAGATTGGTCTTGCCGCATGCTGACGGGAAAGCGGCGCAGATGTATTTGACTTCGCCCTGCGGATTCTCGATACCGAGAATGAGCATATGCTCAGCCTGCCAGCCTTCGTTCTTGCCCTGATATGAAGCGATACGAAGAGCGAAGCACTTCTTACCGAGAAGAACGTTTCCGCCGTAACCTGAGTTAACCGAAATGATCGTGTTATCCTGCGGGAACTGGCAGATATATCTCTTTTCTTCATCAATGTCGCACTTGCAGTGTAAGCCTCTGACCCAGTCGTTGCTGTCGCCGAGACAATCAAGAACATTGAAGCCGACTCTCGTCATGATGCACATGTTGAGAACAACATAGATAGAGTCTGTCAGCTCGATGCCTGCCTTTGAGAACGGTGAGCCTACGGGACCCATTGAATAGGGAATGATGTACATGGTTCTGCCCTTATAGCTGTCCTTAGCTATACCGTAGAGCATCTCATAAGCCTCTGTGGGATCCATCCAGTTGTTGGTCGGACCTGCCTCCTCCTTTGTCGGAGCGCAGATGAATGTACGTCCCTCAACACGGGCAACGTCGTTGACTGCGGTTCTGTGAAGATAGCAGTCGGGAAGAAGTTCCTGGTTGAGCTTGATCATCTCGCCCGTTTCACAGGCTTCCTTTCTGAGTTCTGCGATCTGAGCGTCGCTGCCGTCGATCCAAACGACCTTGTCGGGATTGACGAGGTTGATCTTATCCTCGATCCAGCTGAGCACGCTCTGGTTCTTTGTCGGAGCATTTGTAAGTGCCATAATTTCTGTTTCCTTTCTTGATATACGATATATTAAGGTAGTAATGAAATTCTCATAGTTCTCCAAAATACTATCTATCAAGTGTTATTATACTTAAACGCAAGCGTTTTTGCAAGATGTATTTGATTAAAAATTAAGAAGAATTTAGGCGCGTACCGTCAAAAAATATGGTCAAAATCACTAAAACGACCCGAGCACCCGCTCTCCGAAAGCATTTCGTTAAAACGTACGCAAAATATGGGACAAAAATTGTTGATTAAATTAAAATTTTGTGATAGACTTAGGTCATACATATTATAAGGAGGAACAACATTCATGACAAAATTCATCGCTTCGCTGACCGCTTTGATCACGATGCTTATGGCTTTTCTCGGCATTTCGGGCGTTCAGAACACCGACATAACACCCAAAGCCTGGATGGCAGGCATCGACGACAGCGCATACATCAGCGAAATGTCAATCCCCGGCACTCACGATTCGGGCGCGCTCTATGAGCCGGTCGAACCCAGCGCGAAGTGCCAGACCTACACGATCAAAGATCAGCTCGATATGGGCGTGCGCTTCCTCGACATGAGATGCACCATCTCCGGCGGAAAGTTCAATATCGTTCACGGCGTCGTTTATCAGGCGCAGAAGTTCGACGACACCCTCGCCGACTGCTACGCGTTTCTCAGGGCGAACCCGAGCGAAACTATCATAATGAGCGTTAAGCCCGGCGTCGATCAGCTCAACATAACGAAGCTGTTCACGAAGATCCTCAAGAAATACATAAGCGCCGATCCCGATATGTGGTACACCGAGCAGGCAATTCCCCAACTCGGCAGCGTTAGAGGCAAGATCGTTCTGTTCAACCGCTTCGACGGTGACAGCGGACTCGGTCTCAACTGCTACGACTGGCTCGAGAACACGATGTTCACTATCGACAACGGCGACTATAAGGTACACATCCAGGATTACTACAAAATTGACAGTCTCGACACGGAATGGGGTTACATAACGGAGCTGCTTTACGCTTCAAAGAATGAGAGCGACAGAGCGCATAACCTCTATGTCAACTTCCTAAGCGGATATACGAAGAAGGGTCTGTTCCCGAATCCTCCCGAGGTCGCCGAGAATATCAACCCGAGATTCACGGATTATATCAACGCGTCGCCCAAAGGCTGCTACGGCATAATTCTTTATGACTTTGTCACGCCCGAGCTTTGCGATATGCTCATAAACACTAACTTTTAATCAGGAGGAAATTTTCAAATGGCTCAGCTTACAGCATTTATCAGACAGGCGATAGCTGTTATCATGGCGGCGATCGCGGCTATCGGTGGACTTTTCACCGGTACTCCCTCTGTAGCGGAGGGCGACATTTCACTTGTCAACGAATATTCATACGCCCTCGACGACGGCATAGCCTTCGGTCAGGGAATTACAACGGACGGAACATATTTCTACGGCTTCGGCGCGCTCAAGGTTGCGGCATACTGCGGCATAACCAAGATCGACGCCAAAACAGGCGAGATCGTCAAAGCCGTCAACTACTGCATACCCAAGGATCTCATGCTCAAGGGTTATTCGCATCTCGGCGACGGCAGCTATTATAACGGAAAGCTCTATATTGCCTGCGAGGACTTCGGATTCAGAAATCCCGCCATTCTCGTCTATGACGCCGAGACGCTCGACTTCGTCGAATATCATGTTGTTCCCAAGGGAGTTCTTTCCGACGAACATATTCCGTGGTGCGTTGTCAACAACGGTATAGTTTATATCAGTGAATTCGACAATGTTTCCGAGATCAAGATGCTCAAATTCGACGATTTCTCATATCTCGGTTCGCTTAAGATCGACAAGACGCTCAACAAGATCCAGGGCGGCGACATCTATAACGGCGTTCTCTATCTCTCATCCGACGACGGCGACAAGCTCAAGCCGACATACGCTATTGATCTTATGACAGGTCATGTCGAAGTCAGCTTCGTCAGAGGAACGGGCAAGGTCAACACGGAAGCCGAGGGTCTCGCTGTCTATCCGTTCGAGAACGGTTCTCTGTTCCACATCACGGACGTCGGCACATCGGTAACAATAAGAAGCTACGCTCCGACAAAGTGAGAGAGGCAAAGTAACATGAAAAAGATTTTAGCTGTCTTACTTTCAGCTCTGATGATCTTCGCCGTTCTTGTTCCGACAGTTGCGGCTGAAGAGAAAAAGCTCTCATTTCTTTCGCTCGGCGACTCCATCGCTGCGGGCGCGGGTCTCGCCGATCCCGACACAATGACATACGGCGCTATCGTTTCCTACACAAACGGCTATAACTTCAAAAATGACGCTGTCAACGGCCACCAGACCAAGAATCTGCTGAAGCGCGTTCTTCAGACAGCTTCCGTCCGCGAAGATATCGCTAACGCCGACATAATATGCATTTCGATCGGCGGCAACGACTTTATTCAAAGCGACATCATGTCTCTTATCAAGCAGGCTGTTATCGACAACGACTATTCACAGTTTGACAAGATCACGGCGACCGCGAAATATAATCTCGGGCTTATCATAAACGAGATAAAGGGCATCAACCCGAACGCGACGATACTTATGCAGACGCTGTATAACCCGATGTATCTCTCAAAAGAGGTTCGCGAAGCTTATCAGCAGGGGCTCAACAGACTAAACGGAGCCATCCGTTCATATCTCGACGCTCACCCCGGCGCATACACAATAGTCGACGTTGAACCGGCGTTCAGCGGCGACAGCTCGCTTATCGCCCCCGACACGATCCATCCGAACCCGAAGGGTCACAGGCTCATCGCCAAGACCGTTCTCGGCGTTCTCAAGGAGCTCGGTCTCGGCGAACAGACGGAAATATCTCTCCCGAACAAGTTTCAGGCGAAGCTCGTCGAGATATTCCAAAAGGTTATGAACTATTTCAAGGAGCTTATCAGTAAGCTTTTCAAGTTCGCGAAATAACCGAAAATCCATAAAATATTTTCAGGTACGACATCACTGACTTCGTACCTGAAATTTTTTCTCGAAAGAAAGCATGTTCTTCCCGTCATTCATTTTATTTTCGGGTCAACCGTTTTTTGATGTTGCGAAAAGGCTCAAGCCGTGATACAATAAAAGTTAATGTATGGAAAATTTCTCTCAACGGAGGTTATTATGGATTACAAGTTCAAACTTTACGGCAAGACAGCCGTTGTCACGGGCGCCGCGGGAGGCATAGGTCTCGAAGTCGTTGACGGACTTCTTCAAAACGGCGCCGAGAATGTCTTCATGGTCGATTTCAATTCGGACGCGCTCGCAAAGTGCGCCGAGCAGATGACTTCGGCGTACCCCGAAAGAAAAATTTTTTCGGTCACAGCCGACCTGACAAAGGAGGAAGATCTCGCCCGTCTCGTCGAGGAGATCAAGCGCGCAGGCGTCGAGGTCGACATTCTCATCAACAACGCGGGAATCGCCAGAAACGTCTACAGCATGAACGAAACCGCCGCAGGCTGGGCGAAGGTCATCGACCTCAACCTCTCGGCTCAGTTCTTCACCTCGCAGGCAATAGCAAACGCATTCATGATCCCCCAAAAGCGCGGCAGGATCATCAACATGTGTTCGCTCGGCGGAATCATGGGAATCCCGAGCGCGGTAGCTTACAGCTCGAGCAAGGGCGGCGTTATGCAGATGACGAAGTCGCTCGCCGCCGAATGGGCAAGATTCGGGATTCAGGTCAACTGCGTCTGCCCCGGATTTGTCGACACGCCGCTCATCGCCGAGACAAAAAAGGACGAGCGCTGGCTCGCCTACGTCACGATGAGAAACCCGATGAAGCGCCTCGCCAACGCAGAAGACATCGTCGGCTCGGTGCTGTTCCTTGCGTCGAACTACGCCGGATTCATCAACGGAACATCGGTCGTCGTCGACGGCGGATATTCCTGCAGCGGCTGATAGGAGAATCAAATTTCAATCAATCCCCTTGCCAAGGCGGCAGGGGGATTTTTGTTTGGTCGGCGTTGGTTTAAGGCAAAGTCTGCGGTTCGCTTGTCGAACCGCGGTGCCGCAAGC
>USMJ01000090.1 GCA_900555805.1 uncultured Oscillospiraceae bacterium
GAGTGTTTGGCTACGAACCAAAAGGTCAGGGGTTCGAGTCCCTTGCAGCGCGCCAGAAGAACGCACCCAATAGGGTGCGTTCTTTTATGTTATCTAAAAGGGGCTCGAACAAGGAGGGAGGAGCGCAGCGACGGAAGAAAACAGTCCGGGGGACTGTTTTCGCCGACGTGGCAATATTAAAGCACTAAAAACAGATTTGACTTTTTATGCTTTTTGTATTATTCATTGCATTTCTTTAATCCCCGGCGTATTGAACCGCCATAAATCCCCAGCGCGAACACCAAGGCAAAGAAACAACCGAGCGGTACCGAAAACCATATTTTTTCACGGCCGAGAACAGAAAACAGAACGACAGACAAAGACATTAGCGATATAAGCAAAATGTTGATTACGGCGGCTCTCTTCTTATCGCCTATCGACTGAAAATATGTCCCGAAAATCAATGTCGGCGGAAGAAAAATGGCTGACACGGAAATAGTGTTCAATGCCGTCGCGCCGATTGAAACGATTTCCCGATTTTTAGTGAAGATGCCCATGAGGTCCGATGAAAAAATCTCGACCGCAATTATCGCCGCGACAGAATAAGCGTATAAAAAAACGAAACAACACCTTAGTGTTTGAGAGATCCTTTTCCTGTTTTGCGCGCCGTAATTATAACTCAATACGGGTGACGCGGCTTGAATAATAGCGTTATACGGAATTATGAGAAATGTCGCTATTTTCCCTGCGTACGCAAACGCCGAAACCCAATCGGAGCTGAAGAAACGAGAGAGACAGTTGTTAACCGCAAGAAATATGACGGACAGTCCTCCCATCTGAAGAAGAACAGGAACGCCCAAAAGTATAATATCCTTGATCGTTTTAAGACTTGGTTTCGCGCTCTTGAATGACTGGCAAGAGAGTTTTCGGAAGAAAATAACACTCATCAAAAAACTTATGAACTGCGCCCCGACCGTAGCGAGAGCCGCGCCGCTGACGCCCATCTTAAATACAAAAATAAAAATGTAATCCGCAAAAATGTTGACGGCGGTGGGGATAAACCAGATCAAAAGAGAATATCCCATTCTTCCCTCGGCTCGGATAATTGACGAAAAGCCTGTCGAAAACACATTGCCTGCGGCAATTATAATCAGATAATCTTTTGCGTAATCATAGATATCGCTTTCCGCGCCCAGCAGATTTAATATGATCGGATGAAATATAATACACAGCGCACCTATGACGGCGGTTGTCACATAAAACGCAAACATAGCGGATACGGTTACACTGCCGGCTTTTCCATATTTCTTTTCGCCGAGCAGCTTTGAGACGATCGCACTCGCTCCGCTCCCCACGGTTTGAGCGAAAGCGCCCTGCAATATCATGAAAGGATAAACCACCGAAACGCCCGCCATCGCCGCATCTCCGATACCGTAGCTGACAAACAGCGTGTCGACAATATTATAAAGCGACGAAAAAAGCAGTGCGCAAAACATAACCGACGAATACCTTAACAAAAGCTTTGGGGTACTCTCGGTTTCCATCTGTTCCGTCCTTGTGATGCCTTTATTCATTTGACAGCTCCCTGAAAGCGCATTTATATAAAATGTTGCTTGACACAACATCAATAGTCCAACCCGTCTCAAAAGGTCTGTAGCGGTAGAATTTCTCGACTTCCTGAATAAGAGCCATAACGCCTTGGGCAAAAGCATAGCGGATCTTTGTTTCTCGGTTGACTTCTATTTTTATGTCGCTTAATCTGTTGTAGTATTCGATTGATTTCTTCTTTTTTGTTAGCGGAGACATAAATCCTTCAAGACAGATCATATCAAAAATCGGATCGCCCCACAGCCCTCTTTCGGGATCGATGATCGAAAACGGCGAATTTTTGTCGGGATCGTTCTTGCATATAATATTTACATCCCACAAATCATAATTCACCGCGACGCAGGGAGCAGAAGAAAGAATATCGCTGTATTTTTCTGCATAGCGGAGAAGCCTTCTTCCGCGGCGGCTGCTTTTTCCCACCTGTTCCGCATCCTGAATCAGATTGGAAATTATAGAGTGAAGAGCGTCCGACCAGTTATCAAAAAGCCCGTTTTGGATATACCCGTATCCGTAGCCTTTGACGCTGTGTAATTTCGCCAATATCGAGACGGATTCATAAAGGTTGTCGCAGCCCTCGCTGTGAAAAGCGTTTCTGTGAACTCCGTCAAGCTTTTGCATAACAAACCAATCGGCGTCAACTATGCGGTGTGAAAAGTCTTTTCCGTATATCTTCGGGATAGATATATCTGTGTTTTTTGCAATTGTCTCATACCAGAACAGCTCCGTTTTGAGCATATCTTTTTCATATGTCATGACTTGCACATCAGATTTCGGCGAGACCTTCAGAACATATTCTTTGTCGGCGGTAACGCTGTAAACGGAATTGAACATTCCTTTGCCCAGCGGCGATATGGATTTGACGCGAGCTATATTCAGCGACGAGAAAATGTTTCTTATATCGTCGTCAGACAGAAGATATTTTGTCTTGCTTCTCAAATAAAACACCCCTTATTCTTAATCTGATGTCATGGTAGCATTTCAGAACAGCCGTGTATATCAAAAAACAGCGATAATATTAAAAATCCGCAATGAAAAATCAGAAACCGTTGACTTTTAACAACAATAACTATATCCTTTAAGGTGGGTGATATTATGAACTACCACGAACTTATGAATATAAAAATCATACCGAAAGAGATATCCAGATCTCAGTCAAAATCGTTTATGAACGGTTTATATCACACACCGTACAGAGACGAAGTGCGTCTTTTTTCCTGCATAAAACAGGGCGACCTGAAAAAACTGATATTTGAAATGAAACAGCTCGGAATACAGAATATCACAGTGGGTCAGATGTCCGAAGACGACCTGCAGCAACGAAAATATATGGCGATAAGCTTTATCACTCTCGCCACAAGATATGCCATACAGGGCGGGCTGAATGAAAACACCGCCTACCGCTTTTCGGATAATTTTGTTCTGAAAACAGATAAGGCGAAATCTAAAGCGGCTGTCTATGCGCTGATAATCGACGGAGCCATAGAGCTGACAAACAAGGTCAGCAAGGAACAAAAGCGAATGAATTACTCACCCCATGTGAGAAAGTGCGTCGCATACATCAATAAAAATCTCCACAAAAAACTTACCGTCAACTCCGTTGCGGAATACTGCAAGCTATCGCCCGACTACCTGTCGCATCTGTTTAAATCGGAAATGGGAGTGAACCTCAGCAGCTACATAAATCATCAGAAGCTTGAACTGTCACAAACCCTGCTCTGGGAGGGGTATGACAACGAAAAGATATGCTACACTCTGGGATTTTCGAGCCAAAGCCACTTTATATCTTCATTCAAGAAGGAATACGGCATCACTCCCGGAGAGTACATCGCTATGACGAAATGACAGAGTCGGCGAGACATGAAGGTCGGTTAAAATTAAGACCTGACCGCTTTTCGAGTTGCCTATTTTCGATACGCGCGCACTCCCTGCGTACCGAAAAACAATCTTCACATTTTAATTTCAAGCGCAAAAAAGCCACTCTTTCGAGTGGCTTTAAGTTTTGATTGAACTTATCAGTATGTGAGTTCGTAGGTTTCGTCAAGCTGACCCTTAACGCCGACTGAAAGCGACGCGCTCCTGAGTGAGCCTGTGCCCGAGCCTTCCATGGGAAGAACGAGAACAACCTTTGTGAGCTTGCCTGAACCGTCAACCGTCGCATTGATCGTTGCGCCGGGATAGGTCATGTCGGCCTTTGAGATCGTTGCGCCTGCGGGAAGCTCGAGAGTGGCGAGGTTGAGCGGAATCATAGCCGCCTCATGGTTAGCCGGAGCAACCGTTGTCTGGCCGTCAAATGTCGAGGATTCGCCCTTGATTGTGATGTTCATAACATATCCGTCGCCGCTTGCCGTTGCCGTTGCGCTTGCTACGCCGTCGGGCTTGAGAGCTGCTTCTCTGCCCTGCGGAAGAATGACATCGTTAGCGCTCTTGCCTTCGCTGTCCTTGCCGCCGCTGATGGTGTATGTATCGTCGTAGGGCTTCATGAATGCCTTAAGGATAGCGTTAACGCCGCCCTTAAGAAAGCCTACGCTGCAGTCTGTGCATTCGAGAGCGACATTGCCGACCTTGTGGACGGTGATGTTCTGCTCTTTCTTAGCGTTGTTGATAACTTCGTTGTATCTTGCGACAACTTCTTCGTGTGTTGACGGAACTCCGCTTGACGGCTTTGCGTCAGCCTTGCCGTCGTCAGCCTTTGTGGTGTCAGCCGCCGGCTTGTCGTCGGTCTTGGGAGCGTCCGTGCTCGGAGCCTGAGTCGGAGCCGGAGCAGATGTAACAGGTGTTGTGTTGGTGTTGACCGTTGCGTTCCCGCCGCTGCTCTGAGCGCCGTCGTATTTAACGGTGATGTTAATGCCCTTGTTCGAGCCAATGCCGTAACCGACGCCGAAAAGCAACGCAGCGACAACAACGATCGCGATTACTCTGAGTGCGTTTTTCATGTTTGGGAAACCCCTTTCAAATTTTTGTCAGTGCCGTTTGTGTACGGCTCTTTTCTTCATCTTTCTCTCCGTTCCGAGAAAGACAATTACACCATTAAAATTACAACAAAAGTGAAAAAAAGTCAAGTCTTTTAGCCAATCTTTAAGTAATTTCGGTTACAAATTTTTTGCTAAATTTTTACTTTCGGTTATCTTGCACAAATTTGGCAGTGCGTTTTTATGCATCTTTCCCATTCTTTATCATGAACTTGAAAAACTCAACGCCCGGCTGTAATGCGCTGACATTTATGCTTTCGTTCTCCGCGTGCATACTCGCAAGCTGAGCCGAGGTCAGATACAGCGGCGCGAACCTTATACAGTTGGGGCATATGACCTCGTAGTCCTTGGCGTCCGTTCCGCCCGTCATGACGTAGGGAACGGTGTCTATACCGGGATAGATCGTTTCGACGGCCTTTTCTATGAGCTTGAACGCGCTGCTTTCATAGCTGATAGGTTCGCTCGGCACCTTAGCCTTGAGTACCTCTGTCTCTATATCATATTTCTTCGCTATGCCGCTTATGAGCTTTATGCTCTCCTCGGTCGGCTGATGGTTGATAAAGCGCATATTACCCGTGACGAACACCTCCGTCGGGAGTACGTTATAGCCGTCCGAGCCCTTGCCCTTCGTGAACGCGAGGGTGGTTTTTATCATAGCTCCGCCCATCGGGCTGATCTTCCCCAAGAGCTTGGTCAAAAGCGGTTTGAACAGCCAGAGGTTAGAAAACACTAAGCGCATACCGAAATTCATATTCGGCGCCATTCTTCTGAACATTTCCGTTATCGTTCCGTTGAATTTCGGCGTGAACGGGTCATGCTTTTCGACTTCGTTTATGAAAGCCGCCATTCTCGCCCACGGCGTGTTCTTCGGGGGTGCGCTGGCGTGGCCGCCCTTGCCTTTGGCGATGAATTTCACATCTCCGTAGCCTTTTTCGAGTACCCCGACCATGGCGTAAATTCCCTTGACGCCGCCGATCGGCTCTTCGATGACGGTTCCGCCCTCGTCGAGGACCATGGCGAGTTTGACGCCGTTATCCTGAAGCCACTTGACCGTCTTTTTCGCGCCGTCGCCGCTGATCTCCTCGGTGCAGCTGCCCGCGAGGTAGACATCGACTTCGGGCTGATAGCCCTGCGAGAGTAGTTCTTCGGCCGCCTGAAGGAAGCAGAAGCCGCTCGCCTTGGTGTCCATTGTTCCCCGGCCGTGGATTACGCCGTCCGAGATCTCGCCGCCGAACGGGTCATGGTCCCATTTTCCCTCGGCGGGAACGACGTCCTGATGGCTCATGAAAAGTATGGC
>USMJ01000091.1 GCA_900555805.1 uncultured Oscillospiraceae bacterium
ACGCCGCCGAAATATATTCAAGCTTTCAATATCTTCTCGAAGCGTTCCATAGCTTCGAGCGTTTTTTCACGGGTCGAAAATGCCGTAAGTCTGAAATATCCGCAGCCGTTTTCGCCGAAGCCGTCGCCGGGGGTGATGACTATATGCGCTTTTTCAAGAGCAAAATCGAAGAAGTCCCAGCCACTTAAATTTTCCGGACACTTTATCCAGATATAAGGTGAGCTGACGCCGCCTGTGAATTTCACACCGATTCTTTTCATGGCGTCGGTTATAATCTTCGCGTTTTCAAGATAGAAGTCAAGATTTTCCTTGATCTCTTTCTTGCCGTTTTCTGTGTATATCGCCTCTGCCGCTTTCTGAGTGACATAGGATACGCCGTTGGTTTTGGTGCTTTGTCTGCGCATCCACAATGAGCGAAGCTGAACTTCGTCTCTGACAAGTTCGTTCGGAACGACCGTATAGCCGCAGCGAAGTCCCGTGAAGCCTGCCGTCTTTGAATATGAGCATATCTCTATGGCGCAGGTCTTTGCTCCGTGAATTTCATATATGCTTCTCGGGCAGTTTTCTCTGACGAAGCCCTCATACGCTGAGTCGCAGATTATGATGCTGTCGTTTTTGTTCGCATAGTCGACCCAGCATCTGAGCTGTTCGTAGTTATACGCTGCTCCTGTCGGGTTGTTCGGCGTGCAGAGATAAATAACGTCATATTTTTCTTCGGGCGGTAAGGGTAAAAATCCGTTCTCTTCGGTTGCACCGAGAAAAGAAATCTTTCTTCCGTCCATGATGTTTATGTCGGCATAAGCCGGGTAGACGGGGTCGGTTATGAGAACGCTGTTATCCTCGCCGAGGATGTCGTTGAGGTTTCCGAGGTCGTTTCCCGCGCCGTCGGAAATGAAGATTTCGTCGTCGGTCAGCTCGACGCCCTTTTCGAGATAGTCTTCTCTGATTTTTTCGCGCAGGAATTTATATCCCTGCTCGGGGCCGTAGCCCCTGAATGTGTCGGAGCATCTCATTTCGTCGACCGCGGCGTGCATCGCCTTTATGACTTCGTCGCAAAGCGGCAAGGTGACGTCGCCGACTCCCATGTCGATGAGATCGCTGTTCGGATTTTCCTTGATGAATTTATTTTTACGCCTTTCGATTTCTGTGAAAAGGTATCTGTTCTTTAAATTTAAGAAATTTTTGTTTATTGTCGCCATCAAATATCGACCTCCCCGTTAAAAGTGAACTCCGCGCCGCCTGTCATCATCACGCCGTCATCGGTGCAGGCGATATCAAGCTCGCCGCCGAGAAGCTCAACTCTGACGGTCTTATTTTTCGGTACGCGCCCGAGCTTTACCGCCGCCGAGACCGCAGCGCACGCGCCCGTGCCGCAAGCGAGAGTTTCGCCGCTTCCTCTTTCGCAGACTCGCATCTTTAAATTGCCGCCGTCGGTCTGACTTATGAATTCGACATTGACGCCCTCGGGGAATATTCCGCTTGAAGCTATCGAGTTTCCGATATCTACGACATTGAGACTTTCTATATCATCACAGAATATAACGCAATGCGGATTTCCCATTGACACACAGGTTCCCTTGTACGTTATATTATTGACGGTTATCTCACCGTCGAGCATTTCCTTTTTGTCGCTTATGACCGGGATTTTGTCCGTCTCGAACACGGGCTTGCCCATGTTCACGGTCAGCGAAACGACCTTGCCGTTTTCCGTGTTGACCGAAAGCTCCTTTATGCCGCTTTTGGTCTCGATTGTCAGCTTATCCTTGCGGACGCCGCGCTTTTCATATATATATCTTCCGACGCAGCGTATGCCGTTGCCGCACATATTTCCCTCGCTTCCGTCGAGGTTATACATCTTCATCCTACAGTCGGCTTTATCCGACGGGCATATCAGGATAACGCCGTCTCCGCCGACGCCGAAGTGTCTGTCGGAAAGTCTGACGGCGAGCGCTGACGGATCTTTGACCGTTTGTTCAAAGCAGTCGATATAGATATAGTCGTTGCCGCAGCCCTGCATTTTGGTGAATCTGAGTTTCATTTTTTACTCTCCCTTTTCTTCGCGCCTTTCGAGTGAGGAGGATATGAGACCTAAGAACAGCGGATGAGGCTTGTTCGGTCTTGATTTGAATTCGGGATGGAACTGAACGGCGACATAGAAATCGTTATCGCCGACCTCGACGGTTTCGACTATTCTTCCGTCGGGCGATGTTCCGCTTATGACAAGGCCCGCTTTTTCAAGCCCGTCTCTGAAGTCGTTGTTGAACTCATATCTGTGTCTGTGTCTCTCGGATATCATATCCTTCTGATAACATTCCATCATCTGAGTTCCCTCGGCGATCTTACAAGGGTACGCACCGAGTCTGAGCGTACCGCCCTTTTCGATGTCGGAATGTTGGTCCGGCAGGAAGTCGATGACCTTATGAGTCGACATTTCGTCGAATTCGCCCGAGTTCGCGTCGGCGAAGCCGCAGACGTCTCTCGCGAATTCTATAACCGCTATCTGCATACCCAGGCATATTCCGAGGTAGGGAATGTTGTTTTCTCTGGCGTATTTTGCTGTCTGAACCATTCCGTCGATTCCTCTTGAACCGAAGCCGCCGGGGACTATTATTCCGTCAACACCGCCGATAACCTCGGCGACATTGTCTTTCGTGATAGTTTCGCTGTCTATCCATTCGATATCGACCTTCGCGCCGCAGCCATAGCCTGCGTGGCGGAGAGCCTCGGCGACTGAAAGGTATGCGTCGTGAAGCTGGACATATTTTCCGACAAGTCCGATTTTAACGGTCTTATCGGCGCTCTTGATATTGTTGACCATGTTCTTCCAGCCTGTGAGATCGGGCTCTTTACACTCTATGCCCATTTCGCGGCAGACTATGTCGCAAAGTCCGTTTTCTTCGAGCATGAGCGGCGCTTCGTAAAGAACGGGGATGGTTATGTTCTCGATAACGCAGTCGGGCTTGACATTACAGAACATGGCTATCTTCTTGAAGATATTCTCTTCAAGCGGCTCGTCGCAACGAAGAACGATTATGTTCGGCGCAATGCCCATGCCCTGAAGTTCCTTGACCGAATGCTGGGTCGGCTTTGTTTTATGCTCGTCGGAACCGTGTAAAAACGGAACGAGCGTAACGTGAATGTAGAGCGAATTCTCCCTGCCGACTTCGAGTCCCACCTGTCTTATGGCTTCGAGGAAGGGCTGGCTCTCGATGTCACCCGTCGTACCGCCTATTTCTGTTATGACAACATCCGCGTCGGTCTTTCTTCCGACGCTGTATATGAATTCCTTTATCTCGTTCGTGATGTGGGGTATGACCTGGACGGTCTGACCGAGGTATTCGCCGCGGCGTTCTTTGTTGAGGACGTTCCAGTAGACCTTGCCTGTGGTGAGGTTTGAAAATCTGTTGAGGTCCTCGTTGATAAATCTCTCATAGTGGCCGAGGTCGAGGTCGGTTTCCGCTCCGTCTTCGGTGACGTAAACCTCGCCATGCTGATACGGACTCATCGTTCCCGGGTCGACATTTATGTACGGATCGAGCTTCTGCGCCGCCACCTTTAAGCCTCTGGCTTTAAGCAAACGTCCGAGCGACGCCGCCGTTATGCCCTTTCCGAGACCTGAAACTACGCCGCCTGTTACGAAAATATACTTTGTCATAAGTTTTTCCCCGCTTCTATAAAATTTTATAATAAATCCCTTTGAAAATAAGAAAAGTGTCCATCAAAAAAGGGGTGACTATCCCCGATGATGAACACCGTCGCTCAAAATTTCCGCATTTTATTATATCAAACGCCTAATCTGTTTGTCAATATAAATGTTAAATATTTTTACCCGAATTTAAATGTCATATTTTCAAAATAAGCGTTGACAAAACGCTTTGCATATAGTATTATATTTTTGTGCATAAGCACAAATTCTATATAAAACGGAGGAAGAAAATGTTTAACTCAAGCAAAAAATCGTTTTCAAGGTTCCTTTGCGCAGTGCTCTCGCTGATACTCATAGTTTCAACGTTTATTATGCCCGTCGGCGCAGTTGAACCTTGCACTAACGGACACAAGGACGCAAATTCGGACTACTTATGCGATGTCTGCGGCATGTTCACGGGAAAGGCATCGGGGCTTGCAGTTGTCTCCGCAAAGGCGACGTCTGTCAAAATCAAGTGGAACAATGTTCCCGGAGCCGACGGATATAAGGTATATATCAAAGACGGTGTCGTATTTGAAGACGAGAGTGACGACTACGGCGAAATTTGGCTTCTTGACGACGGCGCGTTGATCGCCGACGTAACATCAGCCTCCTGCACAATAGTCGGATTGACGCCGTCATGCAAATATTCCGTAGTAGTTTACGCGTACAAAAAAGTCGGAGCAAATAAGATAGACGGCGACAAAAGCGCAACGCTTTCTATCAACACAGTCCCCGCAAAAGTCGGCGGCTTAAAGGGCAGCGCTCTTGCGACGAGAGTAACGCTCACATGGAAGCCCGACGTCGTCAACAGCGATGTAAGATACAATATCTTCCAATATGACAGCGCGAAAAAGACATGGAAGAAGATAAAGACCACGAAATACGACAACTACACGGTAACGGGTCTCAAGAAGAACAAGACATACAAATTCAGAGTTCAGGCTTTCTATAAAGAAGGCAAAAAGACATACACCGGAAATGTCAGCAAGACTCTCACCGTCAAGACGGGCGACACTCAACTCAACATCAAGTCAACGAGGCTCGCTGTCGGAGCAAAGCTGAACCTCTTTGTTGACGGCACAAGCAAGAAGGTCACATGGTCGTCAAGCGACAAGAAGATCGCCACCGTCAGTTCAAAGGGCGTTGTCAAGGGCGTCAAGGCAGGCAAGGTAACGATCACCGCAAAGGTCGGCAAGAAGAGCTACACCTGCAAGGTCAAAGTCATGACCGCTTCCGCTTATCTCGATTGGTTCTTCAAAAAGAATCCCATCATTGCCTCAGAAAGCGCGGGCGGCGCAAAGCTTTCTTTCATTGGATATGAAAATGGCAAGTATGCAATGAGCATACTTGACGCAACAAACGGCTTAACGAACTTCACGGTATCGTTCAAAAAGGACGCAAAGAGCGCCAAGGCACAAATCGGCTATGTCAGCGTCAATGAAGAAACATTTGATATCAAGAGCTTTGAAGGAAACGGAAAGTTCGCTATTGCGAAATACACAGGCAAGAAAAATCAGCCATCATTCAAGTTCAAAGATCTCGACGGAGTGAACAAGGGCGACGCCAAGAAAATCTCGAACAAGGCCATGAGCGACGCTTTCGCAAGCTGGAACAAGCTTCTCAAAAAGGAAACGGGGCTGACGCTGAAAGCCCTCGGCTTCACGGCTTACAAGGCGAAATAAGTTAATTCCAACACGGTACGGCAGCTATATGCTGCCGTATTTTTTTGTTTGGTACGGGTGAGTATAATGCTGTCGGGAAGTCAGCGGTCGGAGGGAGGAAAAGGCGGCGTGCGCATTTGTGCACGCCGCCGAAGTCGGGCAAGCAGAAATCCCGGGCGCGGTAAGCGAAGCGAGTGCCCGGGAAGCAGGGAAAAACCCCGACAACAAGCAATCGGGCGTACATGAACATGTACGCCCGATATTATGCTGTTGTTATAATTAACCGAATTTCTTAAGCAAGGTATCGACAAGAGTTATAAGCCAATTAAACAGCGAGTATAAAAGCGATACCAATTTCTGCTGTTTGGTCTGCGGATGCTCAAGTTCCTTATCGGCTGTCCAATAGGTGTCA
>USMJ01000092.1 GCA_900555805.1 uncultured Oscillospiraceae bacterium
CGAATTGATAAAGTCGTCCATCGGGAAGATAATCAACCCCGACGAAATCAACTTCAGCGTACCGACTGTTATAGTTCTCGTCATGTCGATTCTCGGCAAACTCTGGCTCGCTTTCTTCAATAGGAAGCTCGGAAAGGCGATAAATTCGCCGGCCATGACCGCCGTTGTGACCGACAGCCTCGGCGATATCTGCGCCACGGGCGCCTCGCTTCTGTCGATCGTCGTCGCCAAGCTGTTCTCTGTTAATATCGACGGATATGTCGGTGTTGTCGTCGCTTTGCTTGTGTTGTACGCAGGATATGGGATCTTGAAGGACACTATAAGCCCCATTTTGGGTGAGCCGCCGAGCAAGGAGATTGTCAATGAACTCGTCGGGCTCGTGACAAGTTTCGAGGGCATCAAGGGAATACACGACCTCGTTTTGCATAACTACGGCGCGAACGCGATATTCGGCTCGGTTCATGTTGAGGTCAGAAGCGACGCCGATTTTGTCGCCACTCACGATATGCTTGACCTTATCGAACACCTTGCGCTCGAGAAATTTAACATTCATCTCGTCATACACCCCGATCCGCTCGTGTTTGACGACGACAGAATAAACGCGCTTCACGCCATGGTTAACAAAATTATAAAAGAGATCGACCCGAATCTGACCATACACGACTTCAGGGTCGTCGACGGTCCGACGCATACAAACTTGATTTTCGACCTTGTCAGACCATACGGATTCAAAATGAGCGACAAGGAACTTGAAAATACAGTGAAATCGAAAATAAAGGCTGAGAAAGATAACTGTTTCGTCGTTATGACAGTTGAAAGCGACTATATTTAGTATTTCAACGAAACTTTTTGTTAAAAGTACACAAATTACGGGCAGGTTTTGATTGTAAATTTTAAGCGGAAAAATCTGTAATTTGCTTGAAAACGCAGGAAAATATAGTACAATATAAATGCAATAACTTTAATAAAATAACGGAGGATCGCAAATGGCTGATGAAAAAAATATGTTCAATTCTATCCCCTACGGAAGACTCGGAGTTATCGCTCTTCCCGGCTGCGAGGAGATAGGTGAAAAGATCGACAAGTATCTTGTAAGCTGGAGAAAGGAAAGACCCGACAACGCCGCATATGACGGATATGTTAAGGATTCCTACCTCATCAAAACTTCGTTCCCCCGTTTCGGTACAGGTGAAGGAAAGGGCGTTATCGAGCAGTCGATCAGAGGCTATGACCTGTTCATAATCTGCGACTGTTTCAACTATTCCGTTACGCATAATATGTACGGTATGGATGTTCCGACGAGCCCCGACGAGCATTTCACCAACCTCAAGCGCGTCATAGCCGCTTCGGCAGGTAAGGCGCACAGAATAACAGTCATTATGCCCATGCTCTATGAAGGCAGACAGCATAAGCGTTCCAACCGTGAATCTCTCGACTGCGCTCTGGCATTGCAGGAGCTTGAGAGAATGAATGTCGACAACATAATCACTTTCGACGCTCACGATCCGAGAGTTCAGAACGCCGTTCCGCTCTTAGGCTTCGAAAGCGTACAGCCGGCTTATCAGCTTGTCAAGGCTTTGATCAAGAATATACCCGACCTCAGACTTGACCATGATCACCTTATGTGCGTATCTCCCGATGAGGGCGGTATGGGCAGATGCGTTTATCTCTCAACCGTTCTCGGCATAGAGCTCGGTATGTTCTATAAGAGAAGAGACTATTCAAGAATAGTCAACGGCAGAAATCCCATCATAGCTCACCAGTTCCTCGGTGACAACGTCGAGGGCAGGGACGTCATAATCATCGACGATATGATCTCGAGCGGCGAAAGCATGATCGAGGTCGCCACGAAGCTTAAGGCGTTCAACGCTAAGAGAATATTTATTGCCTGTTCGTTCGGACTTTTCTGCAACGGACTTGACGCATTCGACAAAGCTTATGAAGCCGGCATAATCGAGAAGGTTTTCACCACGAACCTTATCTATCAGCCCAAGGAACTCCTCGAAAGACCGTGGTATGCTTCAATCGAGATGTCGAAGTATATCTCGTACCTTATAGACACTATCAACCATGATATGTCCGTCAGCAAGCTTCTTGATCCCTCCGAGAAGATCAGAACCTATATCGAGAAGTATGCCTGCAAATAATCTATAATATTAAAACCATTTATCCGGCAGCGGACGCAAGCATCTGTTGCCGGACTTTTTTATCAGCCTTTCGGCTTTGTCTTTTGTGTCAATCAAGACTTACTTGAAATAACGATATATTCCGTTGCGTTATGCATACATTACAAAATGGAAGTTTACTTTTGGCGAAAAGAGGTCTATAATGTCGGCAATATAAGAAATGCGATGAAGATATTAAGCTTTTTCCGTCCTTTTTTCAGAGAGTCGGCGGCAGGTGCGAGCCGATAAAAGAAAGATAAAGCTGTCTCGTATCCGAGCACGGCTCCCTAACCGTTTTTGACTGCATAAGGAGCTGCGGCAAGCACCGTTATCAAGGCTTAGGATTTGTTTGAATCCGAAAAGAGTGGCTGCAAAGCAGCAATGTGGGTGGTACCACGGTAACATAGTTTATCGTCCCTGAAGCACTTAGGTGTTTCAGGGATTTTTATTTTTATAAAGGAGCGTCATCATGAGAAAAATTAAAATTTCAGACATCACAATCAGAGAATGTTCGGTCTCGGCGGAGCATACGCTGAGCTTCAGAGAGAAAATCGAGACGGCCAAGCTGCTCGACAGACTTAACTGCGACAGTATAGAAATGCCGGAAATCAAGAACACGGCAACAGATACGCTGCTTATAAAAACGATTGCGTCACTAATGAAGAACAGCGAGGTCTGCGTTCCCGTCGGGTATGATATAGAGGGCGTTGAAACGGCGTGGAACAGCGTCAAGGACGCTAAAAAAGCGTCGCTCAAGGTCAGTGTTCCGGTTTCGGCGGTTCAGATGGAATATAAGTGCGGCAAGAAACCGAACGCAGTCATGCAGATGATAACCGAGCTTGTCACAGAGTGTAAGAAGCACACCGACAACATAGAGTTTTCGGCGGAGGACGCTGTCAGAGCGGAGAAAGACTTTTTGTACGCCGCAATTTCAGCCGCAATAAAGTCGGGAGCTTCGAGAGTCAATCTCTGCGACAGCGAGGGAACGCTCTTGCCGTCTGAGACAGCGAAGTTTTTCAACGATGTGTTCGGGAATATTCCCGAAATGTCAACAATTACGGTTTCGGCGGAAATATCAGATAAGTTAAATGTTTCGACCGCCGACGCTCTTTCAGCCGTCACGGCAGGAGTAGGACAGATAAAAACTGTTGCCGCCGATTTCGGATATCCGAACATATGCAATATTATGCATATAATCGATAACAGGGGAGACTCACTGGGCGTTTCATGCGATATATTCACAACGGAGCTTTCAAGAGTCTCCGGTCAGATAAGCCGCATAGTCAATTCGACAAAGAGCGAGACAACGCCGTTTGAGAATGCGGTCGGCGATTCGGACGGTTCTCTCACTCTTGACAAAAACGACGATATAGGCGCCGTCATAAACGCCGTTAAAAAGATAGGCTACGATCTTTCCGCCGAAGACAATGCCGGTGTGTATGAGGCTTTCAAGCGTGTGGCGCAGAAAAAGGACTTCGTCGGAACAAAAGAGCTCGAAGCCATTGTCGCTTCCTCGGCTTTACAGGTTCCGCCGACATATAAGATCGTCAGCTATGTTATTAACAGCGGAAATGTTATAACCGCAACGGCGAATATTGCTTTGACAAAAAACGACGCTCCGATAAGCGGGGTCAGCGTCGGAGACGGCCCGATAGACGCCGCATTTCTCGCTATTGAAAAGATAATAGGACATCACTATGAGCTTGACGACTTCCAGATAAGAGCCGTCACCGAGGGTACGGAAGCTATGGGTTCGGCGCTCGTCAAGCTGCGTTCCTCAAGCGGAAAGCTTTATTCTGGCACGGGTATTTCAACCGATGTCATCGGCGCCAGCATAAGAGCTTATGTCAGCGCACTGAACAAGATAGCATATGAGGAGGAATAAAAATTGAAATTAGCGTTTTCAACCAAATTCCATAAGAATAAGAGCTTTGCCGATTTTCTGAAGCTCGCCGACGAGCTGAAATACGGCGCAGTGGAAATTCATGATGTACAGGCGAAATGCTTCGGCGATAAAAATTCGCCGTTCAACCCTGATATGGCGGCGAGAACCAAGAGGACACTCATAAACGCATCAAAGTCAATAGTCTGTATAGATTCCTGCTGTGATATCGCTGACAGAAACTCCGAGACTGAAAACCGCAGAAGGCTCGAAACGGCAATCAGCGTTGCAAATAACATAAATGTCGGGTATGTGAAAGTGAGTGCTTCCGAAAACTGCGAGACAGATTTTGAATATGTCACGGAATTTACAGAGGACATATTGAAGCTCTGCGAAGAGAAAAATGTCGTTCTGCTTATCGAAACCTCAGGAATGTTCAGTGACACCGATAAGCTCTGCGATCTGCTCAACTTTTTTGCAAGCGACTTTATAGGAGCGGACTGGAATATGTATGAGACATATTTTAAAAGCGGCGAGGATGCGGAACACACGATTAAAAATCTGGGAGCATATGTTAAGCTTGTCCATATAACCGACGCCGAGAAATACGGCGAAAGAACGCTGATAGGCGACGGTAAAATTCCGTTCAAAGACATGATGAACGCATTGCGCTCGATAAACTATGACGGCTATATAAGCGTCGAATGGGATCCGTTATGGATAGACGGCGTGGATGATCTTGAAGTCATACTCACTCATTTTGAAAGCTATATGGAGGCATATGACACCGAGAGAAAAAGCAGAAAATACTACTACAATAAAACTCACACGGGAAAGTTTGTCTGGAAAAAGGAGGAACTGATCGAAAAGACCTTTTCACAGGTGCTTGACACCATGGTTGAAGAATTTCCGGATCAGCTCGCTTTCAAATATACCACACTTGATTATACGAGAACCTACTCGCAGTTCAGAGATGATGTTGATACTTTTGCAAGGTCGCTTATCGTCATGGGCGTCAAGGCCGGAACCCATGTTGCGATGTGGGCGACGAACATACCTCAGTGGTACATAGCGTTTTGGGCGGCGACAAAAATAGGAGCTGTTTTGGTTACCGTGAACACGGCGTATAAAATTCATGAGGCGGAATACCTGCTCAGACAGTCCGATACCCATACGCTTATTATGATAAAGGGCTACCGTGATTCGCATTATGACGAGATAATGGCGGAGCTTTGCCCCGAGCTTGAACGAACAAGATCCGGCGATAAGCTCCATGCCAAGAGACTGCCGTTTTTGAGAAACATTATAACCGTCGGTTTCAGCCACAGCGGCTGCATGACATGGGAGCAGGCAATAGAAAAATCCTCGCAGGTTCCCGTTGAGGAGGTCTGGCGTATGGCGGCGCTCGTCAGAAAAGACGATGTTTGCAATATGCAGTATACCTCGGGTACGACAGGATTTCCCAAGGGCGTTATGCTCACGCATTATAATGTCGTCAACAACGGCAAGTGTATAGGCGACAGAATGGATCTTTCCACAGCCGACCGTATGATGATACAGGTTCCGATGTTCCACTGCTTCGGAATGGTGCTTGCAATGACCGCCTCGATCACGCACGGCACTACGCTTTGCCCGATCCCGTATTTCTCTCCCCGCGTTTCGC
>USMJ01000093.1 GCA_900555805.1 uncultured Oscillospiraceae bacterium
ATCTGACTTCAGGACGGCAAAACGGTTCCCGTTCCGGGAACCGCCGCAAGGCGCCTGCGGCGCCTTGCGGCCCCGCGCTTCGGCAAGCCGAACCGCGGATTTTGCCTTTCGCTGTCGGCGCAAATTCGCATGCTTAAATACAGGAGGTATATATGATATCCGACGCTGAAAGACAAGACCGCCGTGAGCTTCTGAAATTCACGGGCGGAGTGTTCCGAATAAAAGCCGACAGACATGTTCCCAAGGTCTACGCTTACGACGATTTCACGGATATTCACGGCGTATACAAAGACGACGGAAAGATCGTCGGCGGAATATGTGTTCTTCCGGGGAAGATTATTTTCGGCGATGAAAGCATAATCACAGCCGGAATAGGCTCGGTCGCAGTAGCAAAAAGTCACCGCAACCGCGGAATTATGGGTGGGCTGATGACCTACGCCGAGAAGAAAAGTCTCTCATACAAAGCGGACATAGGATTTCTGACGGGATACAGGGGAAGATACGAAAGATTCGGATATATTCCCTCGGGTATGAGATTTTCGTTCGACATAAGCGGATATTTCATAAAAATCAGGAAAGACAGCGTCGCTTACAATTTCTCTTCGCGTCTGTCTAAGGCGGAGCTTGACCGAATTTCGGAGCTTTACAGCACTCTGCCTTTCGGCTTTGAGAGGAACAGGGAACGCCTTGAAAGCATATTGAGAACTTGGCGCAGCGAGCCTTATTCCGTCACGAATGAAAACGGCGATTTTTGCGGATATCTGATATATAAACCAGATGAAAAAGCTATAACGGAGCTGTTTTTGAAAGATAATAAATCCGCCGCCGAGGTACTCCGTCGGTTTGCAGAAAAAAGAAAGCTTCATTCATTTTCGGTCAGAGCCTGCTACGCTCAAAACGAGCTTATCAAAGAGCTTATGGGCATAAGCGAGAGGTATCGAATTGAATCCGCAGCAAATTTCAAGATATTCAACTTTGAAAGCTTTATCGGAAAGATGATAAAAATGCGGCTTTCGGTTGCGCCTTTACAGAGCGGCTCGCTTGTTTTGCAGATCGAAGATGAAAAATTGAAGATAACCGTCGACGGAATGAGTTCGGAAGTCGCAAAGACCTCGGACGCTCCCGACCTTGTGTTCACAAAGGCGCAGGCGACAGTTCTTTTGACCCGTCCCGAGGGTGCAATGACGGATAACGCGCTCTTCAACTCATGGGCGCCGCTTTGTCCGTTGGGGATGTTTTCTGTCGATTTGGTGTAATAGAAAGTCACGCCGTTTTGCATTGTGCAGAACGGCGTTTTCGCTTGACTTTCACAGCAGACACTGCTCGCCGCCCTGCGTTGAAAACGCAGAGGCGGCGAGCATACCAACAGGAACGCGCGAATTTATATATAAAATATAATTTTAAATGAGAACAAATTTTTATATATAATTATCCGCCAATCGTTGACATAATTTTCTATATGTGCTATAATTTATTCGCTTTATATACAGAAAATATACAAAGCGGAGAAAATGAAATAACAGCTGTCGTTTGTCTGTCGACATTGTTAAAAAGGGAACAACAGGCGCAAAATAAAGAAGTATACAATTTCAAGGAGGACTCATTAAATGGGTATGTTTGAGCATAGTTTTGACTTTTCGGTCATCACTGTTGCCGACAGCGCGATTTCGGAAGACGCGGCTAAAAGCGTCGGGAAATTCGTCAATAACATCAGCGGTCAGACTGTGGAGTTTGACAAGATTCAGATAATTTTTGTCTGCGGAAGCGACCGCGACGCTCTCGCGCAGGTCAAGAAGCAGAAGAAGAAATATCCGAAGAACATTTCGGTCGTCAAGGTCAAAACGCTCGACTTCGGCGCATACCAAACCGCGCTTCAAAAGGCTACGGGCAAGTATATCGCTTTCCCCGAGCTTTCGGCGAGATATTCGAAGAAAGCGTTCAAGTCCGTTAAAGAATTCTTCAAGGAGAACAGCGTGCCGCTCGTCAAGCTTCCCGTCTTTCTTAAGAAGGGCGACGACAAGACCTGCGTCGACAGAGCCTATCTGACCAAGCCGAAGACGGTTTCGCTCGAAGAAAATATTAAGTACGCCACACTTGATCTTAATTCATGTTTCTTCGTCCGTTCGGAGCTGGGCGATATAAGCAAGCCCGAGTTCGCCCTCAAGCTTCAGCTCAAAAAGGGCGAGCTCGGAATAGATTCCAAGGCAGGCTATAATCGTACGGTTCAATCGGGTTCGGAGATATCGAAGTTCTTCGACCTCGAGAAAATGCATAAGCTCGCCGAGAAAGAGGGTTATAAAGGAGAAGCCGCTCTTTCGGCGATGACAAAGTTCGCGTACGAAAACGGAATAGAAAAAGTTCGCGGCGAACACTCGGCGGTTCTGAACGAAAAACTCGCAGGATTCCGCAGGGATAAAGAATACGACTATAAAGTCTCGGTCGTTATCCCTGTCTACAAGGTCGAAAAATATGTCGAGGAGACTTTCGCGAGCATCCGCAGACAGAACATCGGATTTTTCGAGAACGTCCAGGTCATCTTCGTCGACGACGGAAGCCCCGACAAGTCGGGCGAGATCTGCGACAAAATAGCGAAGAAATATCCCTATAATGTCATCTGCGTCCACAAAGAAAACGGCGGCGTATCCTCGGCGAGAAACACGGGAATCGACTACGCCACGGGTAAGTATATCAGCCTTTGCGATCCCGACGATTATTATAAATTCAAGGCGACATTTTCCGCCGCGTGCGAGTTGTTTGACAAAAACTATGATGAAATTGATATAGTCTCCCTGCCGATAACATTCTTTGAGGGAAAGGTGGGCGGACATCCGCTCAACAAGAAATTCGAAAACGGCTCAAGAGTCATAGATCTCAGATATGAGCCGTGGGCGCTTCAGATATCCATAACCTCCGCGTTCGTCAAAGCCGAAGTTCTGAAGAAATTCAAGTTCAACACGAACCTCAGAATTTCCGAAGACGGCGATGTCACGCTCAGGATCCTCGCTCAGAAATTAAAGCTCGGCGTCTGCGCCGGCTATCCGTATATGTACCGCAGAAGAGCGGACAATTCCTCCGCCCTTCAGAACAGCATGGCAAAAGCAGACTATTTCGAAGCCTGCATGACCGACTATATGCTGGCGATGATAGACTACTACAAGAGCATACACGGCTATGTTCCCGACTCGCTCAAATATAACTTCGCCTATGAACTTCAGTGGCGCGTTTCCTATGCGAGCGCACTCAGCACGACGGTTATGACCGATGAACAGGTCAAAGGCTATGTCGAAAACTTCAAAAAAGTCCTTTCATATATCGACGACGAAATAATCGTCAACAACCCGTATGCAAGCTTCGAGCGCAAGTATAAAATGCTCGAAATCAAGGGAACGCTCGCGCCGAAAACGGAACTTGTCTGGAATCAGCCGGCAGGATACAAATACGCCCTGACTTCAAACGGAAATGTTGTCGGATTCTACTCGATCAACCCGACACGCATTCACTTCGCGGACATAAAAGACGGAAAACTTCTGCTCGAGGGAACGAGCGCCGTTATCAACGGCCGCTTTAAAGATGTACGCGTCGACATACGCGTGAACGGAAAGGATATCCCCGCGAAAGCGCTTCCCCACGCCAACCACAAGATCTATATGTGGGGCGAACCTGTGTATGACTTTTATGCATTTTCATGTGAAATAGATGTTTCGTCTCTTACTCTTCCGGCGAATATCTTCGTCGTTATGAAATGTGACGATATCGAGATATGCAAGACATATATCACATATCAGAAGATGTCGAAGATCAACACCAAGACCAGAAATCAGTATTATTACAAGGACGGTTATGTTTTGACGGCGACGACAGCCGGAATAACGCTCGAAAAATGCGACGCCGACAGGAGAAGATCTCTCGAATCGGTTTATGAAAACGCGATCTCTCAGGTCAAGCGCATAGAAGACGAAGACAAGGAAGAAATCATCAAGCTCAGAAAAGAATATTTCGAGCTTAAGCCGACTGTCAAAAAGCCGATATGGCTCATCTCGGACAGAATAGACAAAGCGGACGACAACGGCGAGGCTTTCTTCAAATATCTCGTTGAAAATCACTCGCAGGATGTCGACGCGTACTTCATATTAAGCAAGGACAGCGACGACTTCGAGCGAATGAGCAAGATCGGCCCGACGGTTGACGCGTTCTCCCATGAGCATAAGCTGTTGACGCTTCTCGCCGACAAGGTCGTTTCATCGTCGGCGAACGAGAACACGCTCGACCCGTTTCATCCTTACAGATATATCTTCAACGACATTCTGTCATATAAATTCATATTCCTTCAGCACGGCGTCACAAAGGACGACTTATCCGGCTGGCTGAATAAATACAGCAAGAACATTCTCGGCTTCGTCACTTCGGCTAAACGAGAATTCGATTCCGTCGTCAAACAGAAGGCGTATAACTACACCGAAAATGAAGTCTGGCTGACGGGTATGCCGAGATTCGACAGACTTTATCACGACGAGAAAAAGCTCGTAACGATTGCTCCTACATGGCGAAAATATCTCGTTTCGGACACAGATTTTTTCACAGGTATCCGTCCGTTCAACGACGCTATTTACGGCAGCGATTATCTGAAGTTCTATGACGCGCTCTTAAGCAACGAAAAGCTCATCGAAGCCGCCGAAAAATACGGCTACACGCTTCAGTTTATCCCCCATCCGCAGATGGTGTCGGCTATGCCGGCGTTCAAGTTCTCCGATAAGGTCAGGGTTCTTGACGCGGCGACGAGCTACCGCGACTTGTTCGCTCAGAGCGATCTCATGATAACCGACTATTCATCGACGGTGTTCGACTTCGCTTATCTGAGAAAGCCGATAGTTTATGTTCAGTTTGACCGCGACGAATTCTATTCTGGCCACAGCTATTCGAAAGGCTACTTCGACTATGAGCGCGACGGCTTCGGCGAGGTCGAATACGACCTCGACTCCACGGTTGACCGAATTATCGAGTATATGCAGAACGGCTGCAAGCTCAAAGACAAATACAGAGAGCGGATAGACAACTTCTTCGCGTTCAACGATAAGTGCAGCTGCGAGAGAATATACAACAAGATAATCGACATGGATAAATGATTTTCGGTACACCGAGTATGTGCTTAAAATGAATAGCAATAAACGCCGCGATTCGCTCTGAATCGCGGCGTTTGGGTTTGGTGGGGTAGGTGGGCGCTAAAGGCAAAACCCGCGGTTCGGCTTGCCGGAACGGGAACCGTTTTGCCGTCCCGCCTTTAGATGAGAGTTCGGCTTTCTGATCAGACCCGAGTGAGCCTTGCCTTTAGATGAAAGCCGGGCTTTCTGAGCTGAATGTTAGTATACCGTCGGCTCTCCGAAGCAAGCTTCGTATCGCCGCAAGTGCAGCTTCCAAGCGCGGTGATAAAGGGCAGCGCGGTGGGGGGTGGCAAAAGCTCCGCTAAAGCGGAGCGCCGCAGACCGCCGCGGCGGTCTGCGGCGGTTTCCCTGACGGGAAACCTTTTGCCGC
>USMJ01000094.1 GCA_900555805.1 uncultured Oscillospiraceae bacterium
GACAATGGACTATCTCGTAATCCGCATCGTATACGCCGTCCTCATCGGGAGCCTTTTCGGCAGGCTTTTCCTTCTTATCCCTGTCCTTTTCGCAGCGTGACTCCTTAGCCGGTCCCAGTTCTATGGCGTTGGAAACGTATTTCTTTACGGTAAAGGTAAATATGGTCCCCTTGCCCAGCTCGCTCGCCACGGTAATATTCTCATCGAGCTTTTTAGCTTTCATTTTGACCTTCGGTGTTCGGTATGCTTCGATGCCGAAAATCTCGACGATATCTTTCTTTGCGAGATTTTTTACGACCGCTTCGGTTACGCCCGTGAAATAACAGACCTCTTTGACCGACGCACCGCCGATGTCGCAGAGAAGATTAATGACCGACTTCTGTTTCGCCGTGAGAGCCTTGAAGTTATCTTCGATATCCTCAATCTTCATCGCGAGACGCACCATTCTGGTCGTTGCGTCGCCGACTCGCTGAACAGCGTCATAATTTCTGACAAGAAAGCCCTTTTCGGTCATTTCGTCAAGAATCTTCGCCTTGCTGTCAAGTTCAAAGAGCTTAATCAGCTCGTCCCTGCCGGCGTATTCGCAAAGTTCTTCAAGATAATCGTATATTTTTTTCTCCTGTTCCGACAGGCTCTCTCGTTTGTCCTGCATCGCCGTGACCGAGACATATCTTGTCTTGATCTTGAGATCTATGCCCGTCGGAAGCTGAGCTTTCGCGGCTTCGTAATATGTGCAGAAAGTCTTGTCATGCAGGCGTTTGGCTATCATCAGCGCCTCATTGTTAAGAAGCGGCGCTTTATCCAGCACCGCTTTCACACTCTTTAAGCGGGACACGTCCTCTTCCTCGCAAAGAGAGAAAACGACGCCCTGCCTTTTATTGTTCTTTCCTAAGCCGAAAGGCACAATAACCCTGCAGCCGGGCTTAACCCCATCCGCAAGCTCCTGCGGCACAGCATAAGAATACAGCATATCGAAACTGTATGCCGTGTTTTCAACTGCAATCTGCGCCACATTATAACTCATATTGTACCCCTAAGTTTTCAGATATTCCTGATTTCTTCCGGCTCGACGATCGTGTACTTGCCCTCGATAAGCTCATTGAGAGCGTATGTAACGGGCTTTTCCGTTCCGATCTTTTCAGCCATTTCTTCATCCTCCGAGATCTCTCTCGCTCTCTTGGCAACAGCTGTTACAAGAGAATAGCGGCTTGTCTTGCCCTTTAAAATTTTGTTAAGGTTAGGATTCATCATTTTTTCATTACCTCGCTTATATAACTCATCATGTTGCAGCGCTTCAATTTCTCCGCGGCGGTTTTGTCGCAGTCGTTGCAGTGCTGTTCATATTTACAAATCGTTACGACATCGTTGACCGCGTCGGCAAGTTTGTCGTTGACGATTATATAATCGTATTCATCGGCTCTCGAGATCTCGTCTTTTGCGATCTCAAGTCGGCATTTCATCGCTTCTTCGTCCTCTGTTCCTCTTGAACGAAGTCTGCTTTCGAGGATCTCCATTGACGGCGGAAGAACGAACACGCTCTTAGCTTCAGGGCATCTCTCTCTGACAAGAGCCGCACCCTTGACCTCTATGACAAGAAAAACTATCTTTCCCTCATCAAGCCAGCGTTCGACCGGCTCAACCGGAGTTCCGTAGTAATTCTTCCCGTACCGCGCATATTCGAGCATCTTATCGTTTCTGATATTTTCCTCGAACTTCTCCTCAGTCACAAAGAAATAGTCAATGCCGTCGGTTTCGCCGCATCTCGGATTTCTCGTCGTCATCGAAACCGAAAGAACAGCCTTATCGGGATGCTCCTTTAAAACATTGTTGATTATCGTGTCCTTGCCCGTTGCTGAGGCGCCGGAGATGATAAACAGTTTTCCGCGCTTATTCATCGTCGTAGTCCTCCTCATCGTCGTCATATTCGCTGCTGAGGCGGTTAGCGACTGTCTCCGACTGAAGATATGTCAATATGACATGGTCGTTGTCGGTTATCAGCACGGCTCTTGTTCTTCTGCCGTGCGTGGCGTCTATAAGCGTGCCTTTCTCTTTGCTCTCCTGAATTATTCTTTTAATGGGAGCTGACTCCGGACTGACTATGGCCAGCAGTTTGTTTGCGTTGACCATGTTTCCGAAGCCAATGTTGACTAACTTCATATTTTTTCCTCCAAAGCGAAAGCTTATTCAATATTTTGAACTTGTTCTCTTATCTTTTCAACCTCCGCCTTGACGGCGATGACGCGCTTGGCTATCTCAACATCCTGCGCTTTCGAGCCGATGGTGTTAGCTTCTCGGTTAATTTCCTGAACGAGGAAATCGGTTTTTCTTCCGATAGCTTCTTCGCTCTCCATAAAGTTTCTCAGCTGTTCGATATGGCTTCTGAGCCTGACGGTTTCTTCGGCGACAGCGACCTTGTCGGCGTATATAGCCGCCTCGGTGAGTATTCTCTGTTCGTCAACATGAACGTCGGCGAGCACCTCATTTATTCTCGCAAGAAGCTTGTCGTTATATTCTTTGACCGTCTGCGGCGAACGCTCTTCAACAAAGGCTACGCTGTCAAGTATGGTAACGCATCTTGAGAGAATGTCTTCTCTGAGCTTAGCGCCCTCGACCTCGCGCATGGCGACAAATGCGTCAACAGCATCCGACAGAACGTCGCGAACGGCGTTCCAGATCTTTTCCTCGTCAGCATCCGCTTTGTGTACCGAAAAAATGTCTGTATATCTTGACAGAAGCGAAACGGAGATATCATTTTTAAGCTGATATCTGTCGGCGAGCTCTTTGAGCGCATTGTAGTAGCCCGAAGCGAGCGAATGGTTTATCTCAACTATGCAGTCCTCGGCTTCAAGTTCTTCGATCTGAACATAGCATTCGATCTTGCCTCTCGCCACTCTTGACTGAACATAGCTCTTGATTTTTTCGTCAAGAAAGCCGTAGGTTCTCGGAACTCTCGACGAAAACTCAAAATATCTGTGATTTACGCTTTTTATCTCAACGGTGATATTCATGCCGTCGATCGTTTTCTGCTGTCTGCCGTAACCGGTCATGCTTCTGATCATAGCTGTTCCCCTTTTTTTGAATAGATATTATATACTATTTTCTTGTCTTTGTCAAATTCCGCATGAGCCCATCAGCAGCGTCGGGATATCGTTAGAATAGCTCTCGCCGTCGAATATAAAGTTCATGCTTTTCGCTGCTTCTTCGCAGCTTTTATCGGAAAGTTTTCCCATATACGCGTTTCTGTTTGCGCCGCAGTTATAGCAGGCTCTGAGAAGTCCGATACAGACATAGAGCTTGTCCTTCGGATAGTCAACGGAAAAGACGTCGCAATAGAGCGAATCAATATTCATCTTCGCTTTTCCGACGATCTCATCGTTTTCATAGGCGTAAAACATATCCGTGCAATTATTTTCTTTAAGTACGCCCGGGTTTTCTTCGGGTTTGAAAATTATCATCTTTATTTCCTCTTTTTCGGTCTGTCCATGGCGGCATTGACCATCAGTTTGTGAACTTCATCCTCTTTCAGCTCTCTCCATTTGCCCTGCGGCAGCATACCGAGTTTTATCGAGCCGACGGCTGTTCTTTTGAGCCTTGCGACCTCAAGTCCGAGAGCTTCGCACATCTTTCTTATCTGTCTGTTTCTGCCCTCATACAAAACGATCTCAAGAACCACTCTGCCCTCTTCTTTTGTCAGTACACGGACTTCAGCGGGAGCCGTCATTCTGTCCTCGATAACGATTCCCGTCGTGAGGGCGGTTATCTGATCTTCGGTTATCGACGGTCTGACCGTGACGCGATAGGTTTTCGGAACGTGCTTTGTCGGGTGCGTCATCGCGTTGGCGAATTCGCCGTCGTCCGTCATCAGCAGCAAGCCCTCAGACTCGCGGTCAAGCCTGCCGACGGGATAAACTCTTGCGCCGACATCCTTGACAAGCTCGGCGACGCACTTTCTTCCCATCTCGTCGTTCATCGTCGTGATGAAGCCTCTGGGCTTGTGAAGCATAATATATGTATAATTTTTCTTTTTGACTATCTTTTTGCCGCTGACGGTAATATCGTCCTTTTTCGGGTTGACCTTATCGCCTATCTGCGCGACTTTTCCGTTGACCTTGACCTTGCCCTGTTCGATAAGCTCTTCGCTTTTTCTTCTCGAGGCAACGCCGCAGTCGGCGAGATATTTTTGAAGTCTCAAGCTGTTGTCTGCCATTTTCGTCTCCTGAATATATTAAAAAATTTGTCTTTGAAACCGCTCTTTTTCGTTTCCGATCTGCCGATATTCTGCCGCGAAACAAGTTCACTCGCCGCGACACACTTCCCATCGAGATAAAATCTGACCTCGCCCACTCTTTCGCCCGTACGGACGGGAGCATATATAAATTTGTCGGTCAGGATCTTATAGCTGAATTGTTCACCGTCCGCCGAAACAATACGGGGTACGCCCGAAATTTCTGCTGAGACACCGGAGCTGTCTCCGCCGACGACCCTGACAACGGCGCCGATTTTTTTGTCAAAATCGAGCGCTTCGAGCATAGGCAGGCAGTCGTTATAAAGTTCGACATGGTCGTTCCAGTCGTCGGGAGCTTTGAGCGTGACGGCAACGATAACCGAGCCCTCTTTTTCGACGGCTGTCACAAGGCATCGGCCGCTCTTTTTGGTGAAGCCGGTCTTGATTCCGCATGCGCCGTCATACATGGTCAGGAATCTGTTGTGATTTCGGTAGGTGTATTCGGTTTTCGGCTCCGAGTATTCGACGACACCGTAGTATTCCGAAACGATTCGGCGAAAAGCGGGATTTTTCATCGCGTATGAGCCGAGCAAAGCCATGTCGTAGGCGGTCGTGTAGTGCTCCTCGTCGTCAAGGCCCGACGGCGTGACGAAGTTCGTGTCGTTCATGCCGATTGATTTCGCTTTTTCGTTCATCCTCTCGGAGAATTTTTCCGAAGAGCCGCTTAAAAATTCGGCGACCGCATTGGCGGCGTCGTTTCCCGAAAGAAGCATCATACCCCTGACAATGTTTTCGAGGGTCAGGACATCGCCCCTGCGAAGTCCCATAGATGTGCCTTCGACGGCGGTCATTTTTTGCGTGACGGTCACATTTTGCTGCATTTTTCCGCTTTCGACCGCCAAAAGCGCCGTCATTATCTTAGTCGTGCTCGCCATTGACATTTTTTCACGGGCGTTTCTCTCATAAAGCACCCGACCTGTGTCCGACTTCATCACAACAGCCGCCGACGCCGAAAGTGCGCCCGCGCTGAAACTCATCAGCGTACATAAAATAAAAAAAGCCAAGGCGAATATAACTGTTTTTTTACGCAACAATACAACCACCTGCCGAAATGCTACTTTTGCGCCGTTTGACGCTCATAAAAGTATATATGCAGATGGTTGCAGTTTTAGTATTTTCTTTATCAGTCGGCTGCGCCCTCGTCAACGGGCTTGTTCTCTTTCTTGACCTTGTCGACAAGACCTGTGACCTTATCGAACATTTCGGGAACAAGATTGACAACTCTTTCGGCCGCG
>USMJ01000095.1 GCA_900555805.1 uncultured Oscillospiraceae bacterium
GGCTACCCCGATGAAGATAAGCGCGCCCGAGCCTGTCGCTCCGAGCCACGCGACCTTCGTTACGTACGACAAAAGCATAAAGAGTATCGAAATTCCCGCGGCCGAATAGACGGCGACGAGACTTTTTGAGGTCTGTTTGAATTCGTTCTTGATGAGCTTACCAAGCATATGCGAACACCTCCTTGAAAATATCCTCGACGGTTCTGCCCTCTTGCTTTATCTTTTCGACGTCGGCGTTGAGGACGAGCTTTCCCCTTGATATCATCAGCGCCCTGTCGAGCACGGGCTCGATATCATGGATAAGGTGAGTCGACATCAGAACTGTCGAATGTTCGGCGTAGTTGTTCATTATCAGCGAAAGGATGGCGTCTCTCGCCGCCGGGTCGACGCCGCCGAGAGGTTCGTCTAAGATATAAAGCTTCGCTCTTCGGCTCATGACGAGGATGAGGCTTATTTTTTCCTGCTGACCCTTTGACATGGTTTTGATCTTCTGTTTCATGTCGAGATCAAAGTCGTGAATCATCTTTTCGGCTTTCTCGGTGTCGAAGTCCGCATAAAAATCGGCGAAATACTTCAGCGCGTCTACGGGCCTCATCCAGTCGGGAAGATATGATTTTTCCGGAAGATAAGCGATAATGCTTTTTGAATGTACTCCCGGCTTCTCGCCGTCGATGAGAATGCTGCCTTCGTAGTCTTTTATCAGCCCGGTCAGGGTTTTTATAAGCGTGGTTTTGCCGCAGCCGTTGGGACCGAGCAGGCCGATAATCTGATTTTCACCGAGAGAAAGCGAAATACCGTCCAAAACGACCTTCTTGCCGTAAGACTTTTTCAGGTTCTCTATTTTGATAATATCGTTCATCGAATTACCCTCTTTCGTCTTGTTTATTTTCTGCTCGTCACGATGAGCGCGATGACCGTCCAGATGGCGTGATAGCCCATGACGATCCACTCGTTGACGAAGTATTTTGTGGCAACTATATTCAGAACAAGCGTCAGAACAAGCGCGAAGAACATACTGATGCTTTGAATGAGCATTGTCAGGCTCTGAACGTCATAAAGTCTGAACGCCGCGTTTATAACTCTCAGCGAGCCTGTGATGTTGCGCTTGAAGATAAGGCCCGTCCGTTTCTGTTTCGCCGTTTTGTCTATCTCTTTTCTGATAGTCTTTGTTCCCGTCGAACTGACGGTCTTTATTGAATCGGGGTTAACGCCGAGCGTTGTGGCGACGAACTCCTCGTCGATATTCGGGTCGGTCGTCATAAGCATAAGTATAACGCCCGTCTTATAGAGCTTCTCAAGCTGTTTCTTTGCCTGTCTGCCGATGAAATATTCGGCGCAGAACATGGCGACGACCTGAGTGTCTACAGCGAAGTAGAATACTCTCTTCCCCTCGTCGAGGTAGCCTCTTTCGGTATATTCCGGGGGTACCTCCATATTATGATTTATCATCATCTGTCTTGTTCCGAGAAGAACGCACTTGTTATTCGCCCAGCCCGAAAGCCCGAGCTTTTCCTCATATTTCATGTCTTCGATCTCGGGCAGATCCAGATTCTGTTCCTTCATGAGGTTTTCGACCTCTTTTGAGAGAACTCCGCCCGAAGAAGAAAGCATGGCGCATACCGTCTGAAAAGCGCTCAAAGTGCTTACACCGGCTCTCGAATTTATGATATGAAAATGCGATATCTCACCGGAGAAGATATCGGCGGTGTCGAGAACTATGGCGTCGGTGTCGTCGATATATTCGACCGCCTCATAGCCGAGTATCTCGCATCCGCTGATGTTGAGCTTGTCATTCGTGTTCGATATAAGGCTTGTCAGAACCGTCGTCAAAAATGCGGGACAGCATAAAAGGACGGTCGATATCATTCCGAGAGAGAACGCTCTCACTCCGCCGTAGGTGAACGCCGCAAGCGATCCGCTGACCGCGCCGCAAACAAGCAGGAGCGGAATTATGACCCTGAGGTATGCGTTCTGCTTATCCTTGACGGTGGAGCTATCCATAAACGAGTCGGGAACTTCGACCTCTCCGGCGCAGAGTATGTTCGGCTCTTTCGAGGAGCTTATACCGCCGGCGAGCTTTTCCGCGTTTTTCGTCAGCGGATAAATTCCGAGAAGCCGCTCGTTCTTCGTTATCGTGTTCAGGTTCTTGAGTATCATTTTGTTTTCGCGCATATCCGCCGCCGCGCTCATTAGAGCGACGAAACAGACAGGAAGCGTGAATGTAAGCGTTTCTTTTCCGACGGGCTGTCTCAACGCGAGCATGACCGACGAATGGAAGATATTGACAACGCTCACCAAAAGCAGATAAAGTTCATTTGTGAATTCGAATTTTTCGCTGTTTCGAAGTTTTTCTATAAACGCCGACAGCGCCGCCGCGAACGGAAGCAAAGCAAGAACAAGCGAAAAAGCATAGAATATAACGCATTTATCAGCCATGACGACGGAAAGCTTTTCGAGCTTTCCCGAAGTGTAAACGGCTTTTATTATCTCCGTTATAAAAGTGGCGGCGAAAGCGGCTGTCAGAATAATTAGTCTGACTTTCTGCTTTTCGTTCTCGTTTTTAAGTCGGAGCTTGACCCTGCCGACGTCTATTTTTTCATACACCTTGCTGTTTCGCTTTTTGATAAGCTCGTTTCGCTTGGTGTTTTCTTTTTTTGGCTTTTTAACCTTGTCGACCGCCGTGAAGATATCGTCCTCGCCGTTCATCTTGACCGAGTCGAGAACGCTCGGCGAAACGAGTTCTTCCTCCTCGGCTATCGGGCTGTCGGTTATACTTTCGGTGAACAGGCGGAATCTGTCTATCTTCTCCTGTCTCGCCTCGTTGAACTGCTTTTCAAGCTCGTCCTCCTGCGAGATTTCGGCGTTTTCTTCGGAAATTACCTTTGTTTTTCCGTCGTCCGCCGCCAAGTCGGGTTCGGGCTTTTTGAAGACCCTCGTCTTCCCTGCCCTCTCCTTTTCGATTTTTTTCTTGGTGAAAAGTTCCTTGAACGACGGTACGTTCGGCTTTTCTTCTTCGCCTACGGTTTTCTGCCCGGCGTTACCGTTTTCATCGTCGGGGGAAGTCTCCTCCTGCGGTTCGGACGGTTTCTGCGGCTCGGGCTGTTCCTGCGAAAGCGTAGCGCTTTCCGTGTATTCCAAGGTTGGTTCTTTCGAAACTTCTTCCTTCGAAATCGGTTCTTCAATTTTGGCTTCGGGTTCGGCGGGCTTGATAATGACCTCCGTGTCCGACGGCTTCACGGGCTTATAGCTTTCATCCGAATCATAATCGCCGAAGACGGTCGAGGAATCCATATCGCCGTCATCGTCGGTCATTATTTCCCGTACGGGCTCTTCATATTCGTTTTTCTCTTCAAATATATCTTCAACGGCGAGCGAACCGCCGCTTCTTTTTTGCTTTATGCTTTCAAGAATTTCGTCAACAGAGAGTTCTTTTCTGTCCTCTGCCATTTTTCCCACTCCCTTTTATTTTGCTTTTATATCCGATCTTTGTCTTGATATCTCATACATTAAAATTCCTGCCGCAACGGAAGCGTTGAGCGATGTTATATGCCCTTTCATCGGCAGGGATACCATGAAGTCGCATTTTTCCTTGACAAGTCTGCCTATACCGTTGCCTTCAGAACCGATCACCAATCCGACCGCGCCTTTATAATCCTGCTGACACCAGGTTGTACCGTTCATATCGGCGCCGTATATCCACAGACCGCGTTTCTTGAGCTCGTCAATAGTTCCTGGCAGGTTCGCCACCTTCGCCACGGGGACGTATTCGAGCGCTCCCGCCGCCGTTTTGGCGACCGAAAAACTGAGCGAAGCCGAGCGCCTTCTCGGGATTATAACTCCGTGCGCTCCGGCTGTCTCCGCCGTTCTGACGATGGCGCCGAGGTTTCTGGGATCCTCAAGCTCGTCGAGAATGAGGATGAACGGCTCTTCGCCGCGCTCTTTCGCGAGGTCGAACATATCGTCAACCGTCGCGTATTCGTGTGCGGCGGCAAACATGATGACGCCCTGATGGTTCGCGTTCGAACACATCGAATCGAGCTTTTTTCCGTCAACCTCTTTTATGACGATTCCCCTGTCACGGCACTGCGCTATGATTCTTCCGAGCGAGCCGTTTTTCTCTCCCCTCGTCACGAGAACGGCGTCTATCGGTCTGCCGCTCGCGAGCGCTTCTGAAACCGCGTTTCTTCCTATTATCATATCGGGATTTTCGTTTTCCCTGATTTTTTCGTTGTCTCTTTCTCTTGCCATAAAGCTCTCCAAACCTAACCGAGCCTGATACTCGATTATCCTCAACTTATATTATATCAGTATACAGTATAACATATTGCTGATTTAAAAGCACTATTTTTTTTGAACTTTTTAAGTAAATATATTGTTAATATGCATGAATTTTTTGCTTTTGTTTTGCGGTACGCCGATGTGGGTTCTGAGCCAAGGATAACCGATCGGGCGCCGCCCCGTTCTCCCGTCGGACGGGAAAATTTATTTTTTCGTCCGCAACAACTCGCCGCCCTTTTGTTGAAAATTTCGCTTGAGGGTGTTATAATAATCAACAAGGCGGTGATACTATGGAAATGAACAACAAAATAATGAGCGCGGCGGAAAAAATCGTTCCCGAGCTTTTGCCCGATTGCGATGTAAAAAAGCTGCTTGTCGTCTGTTCGCCCGATGAGTTCAGAAAAAGGCTAAAAGGTGCCGACGATGAAAGCGTCATCGTCTTTGCCGATTATATACTGGAACAGAAGAACGAGTTTCTTCAGGGTATCGCGAATATCATGGTTTCGGAAATCGCGGCGAGGATTAAGAACGCCGAGAAAATATATGCCCTGCTTGATCACACTCTCGCCAAGACATACCCTAATGTCGTTTCGGGCAACGCCGTTATATTCTTAGATGAGACCCGAGCGCAGCAGTTTGTCGGGGCGTACAACGAAAAAAACAAAACCAAGGTTTCCGCCGCAGAGCTCAAAGGCGATGAGATCACGAATTTCTTCATGTCCATGACCCGTTTCGGCATCGAATTTGTCGAGATTGAGCCGACGCTCTGCAAGATAAGATACAAGCAGAAACAGCTTATAGCGACCGACTTCGACTCCGTGAGCGACCCAGTGGTGAACTTCATGATGCTCAGATTTTTGCAGATGCAGGTCAGAGACGAGAACCCGAAAGTCATGAAAATTCTCGAACAGGGAATGCTTTCGGCGATAGGAAACGCCACCTTCGCCTGCATGGGAATGACGCTGAACGGTCAGTTTGAAGCGCTGCTGATAACCGACAAGCGCGACGGCTCGAAGTGGATACCCTGCTTCACCGACACGACGGAAATTCAGGAGACGTACACGACAATTCCTGCGATAGCGAAATTACTCATGTCGTCCCAAGTCGTGACGATAGGCTTCACCGAGCTTGAAAGGTTTATGGATATCGACAGGGTGGCAGGCGTTGTGATGAATATCGGCGGCTACGGGATGAGGCTGACGAGACAGACCTGCAAAATGATAATATCGGCGG
>USMJ01000096.1 GCA_900555805.1 uncultured Oscillospiraceae bacterium
CAGGGGGCAGAGGTTGAGGTCGATAAGCTGTCGCTATATGACGAGGTCGATTTCTCTTCTTATGATTTTATCTATATCGGTTCGGGAACCGAAGAAAAACAGCTCAAAGCGCTTGAGGATATGAAGGCTAATAAGTCAGATATACTTTCGGCGTACGAGAAAGGCACTGCTATTCTTGCCACAGGTAACTCGTTTGAGATGTTCGGCAAGACCATAACAAATCCCGACGGCTCAAAGGTCGACGGCATGGGCTGGCTCGATATCGAAACCACAGTAAACGATAAGCAGAGAACGCTCACCGACGAAATATGCTCGGCGGAATTTCTCGATAAGCCCTGCGTCGGTTTCATCAATAAGGCAAGCGAGATAACAAGCCGAGAAAAGCCGATGTTCGTCTGCGACTTCGGGGCAGGCAATTCAAAGCAGGACAAAAACGAGGGCGTTATAAAGGGCAGCTTCTACGGAACGCATCTTACGGGACCGTGCCTTGTAAAAAATCCGCATCTGCTTGCCTATTTCGCCTCAATTGTCGCCGAGAAGAAAGGTCTCACCGAGAAGCCGCTCGAGCTTAAGTTCGAAACCAGAGCGTACGAAATAACACTCGAAGCATTAAGAGGACGAATGAACGGATAATTTTAACGGCGCTTCGCCGAATGAAAGGGGATAAATATGTTTGTAAAATTACTGACAAAACTGACACAGATCATGCTTGCGCTGAACATCTTTTTGGCGTCGCTGATAGGCGGCTCGGCCGAAATCAAGCCGAACCCGACCGAACCGATAGCCGATAACGCCGATGTTCGCGTCGTCCAGTTCAACCTGAGAATGGGCGGCGTCGGAAAGACCGCAATCGCCTACAGAGCGCCGAGACTGACGGCTCAGCTCAAGGAGACAGCCGCCGACTCAATGGGCTTCCAGGAAGCCACGCTCGAATGGATGCTCTATCTTCAGGAAAATCTGACCGACTATTCATATGTCGGAGTCGCAAGAGCCGACGGAAAGGTTCTCGGCGAATTCAGCCCGATATTCTATCGAAGCGACAAATATAACGCCGTCGATTCGGGAACATTCTGGCTCTCAAAAACGCCCGATGTTCCCGGCTCGAAAGATTGGGGTTCGCAAAACATCAGAATATGCACTTGGGTCGTGCTCGAAAACAAGGAGACGGGGGAGAGATATGTTCACATGAACACTCACCTCGACCATATCAGCGAAAAAGCGAGAGAGAATCAGATGAAAGTCCTGCTGAACAAGGCGGACGAGTTTATCGGAAAGTATCCCGTAGTTTTAACAGGCGATTTCAATGACGACGACAGTTCGGCTATGTATTCGATCGCATCGGAAAAGCTGAACGACAGCCGTCTGACAGCTCCGGTAACCGACGATAAGGACACATTCCATAACTACGGTAAAGTTGTAGTTAAAGGCAGAATTGATTATGTCTTCGTTTCAAAGGAGACTTCTCCGCTCGTGTATCATGTCATTGACGACAAGATAGACGGCGACTATCTTTCCGATCATTACGGAATATATGTTGATTTGAAGTTTTGATATTAACTAAATAATTTGTTGTGACCGCATGGGTTTACCCATGCGGTCACTGTTTGTCCGCTTGATGTTAAGAAATTTTGCTTGATTGAATAATGAAAATAAAGTTTTAATTTATGACCGATAATGATAAGCTTAGAGCAATATCTGTTCTCTTTGGGTGCCTTATATTTTCTGCGGAGCTTTCCGTCGGTTCGCGAACAGCCGCAAGATTTAATCCGATATCAGGTCTTATCGGCGCCGCCCGAACAGTGTAAGCGAATCCCTGCGAAATTCAAGTTCGTGTTAGAGCGCCACGCGGCACTCACCGCCCTGGAGGTCGGTTACCGCGCCGCCGCGCCCTCGAGCCAACCCACATCTCACCGAACTTTCGGCGGCGCACAACGCGCGCCGCCTACGCGCGACTATCCGACCGCGAAAAAAGCTCCACGCCGAAACAAACGGCATGGAGCTTTTTTTTGTCGTATTAAGTTTTATACAAGCTCATAGTTTTCTTCAAGCTCTCTGATGACAGAGTTAAGCTTGCGGATTCTGATGGCCGAGAAAAGTATGACAAGCACAAGATAAATACCGAGAGCCGCAAAGGCGACAACCGAATAGTCGGCGACAATGTTTCTGACAACCGCTATGTTCGGCGTCTTGAATTTGGCGCTTCCGAGAATGTTGGCCTGGCTTACTCTGTATACCGTCGATCTCATGCTGACGGCATAAACTCCGTCACCGAAACCTATGACGTCCGCAACGGCGAGCGTCCGGTCCGCGTCGACGAACAGAAGCGTGTCGTTGCCCTGAACGCGGCCCTGCTTGACAAAAATATATTCGCCGACGTTCTTGTCGCTTTTGATCTTTTCGCCGTCGACATAGCCGACCGTGATTCCCGAAATCTTGATATAGCCCTCATCCGATTTGTCGACCGCATATATGAGCGCGGCGCAAGCGCTTGCGAGTATGCCGATTATCAGGAAGACCACGAGAAGAATTATCGCCGCCCTGCGTTTTCCGAACGGCATTTGCACCGTTTTTTCGAGCTTCTTCTGTTCCTTGATTCGTTTTTTCTCGTTTTCGATCGTGTTTTTTGCGTCCTCTTTCGCCTTTTTGATGGCGTCCTTTTCGCTCTGCCTGTCGTCCTTCGACGGTGTGGGCTTCGCCGCTAAGTCGATTATCGAATCCGACAAATCGGGAAAGCTCTCAAGCGCTGTCTTTTCATCGACAAGCGGTTCTTTTTTATCCATTTTTTCATCCTCCGACGGTTCATTTTCCTCTGTTTTTGTGAATGTTATGTCGCCGAGGACATCGTCAAGTTTTGAGAAATCCTCCGACAGAAAATCCAATATCTCTTCGTGGCTGTAAGGCTCCGACGGGTCTTTGTGCGGAAGCTGCGGAATTTTGCGCTCGCTTTCAATCTGAGCGCTTTCTGTTTTATTCGGTACAACTTCGGTGTACATCGAAAGGTCAATTTCCTCGTCGGGCATGGCTTCTTTCGGCGCTTCAGTCTCCGTAACGGGGGAGATTTCTTCCTCCGGGAGAGTCTCGCCGCTGAAAAAGTCAATATTCAGATCGTCAAGTGATTTGGGTCTGTGTAGCTGCATATCGCTCTGCCTTTCCTGTTTATGCTTCGAGATTTTCTTTGACGAGGCTGAGCTTTTCGAGAATGGATTTCTTGATCTGCGTCAGCTCGTTTATTTCGTTTTCCGTTTTTTTCTTCTTCGCCTCAAGCTCGTCGAGTTCATGCTGAGCGCCGGTTATTCTGCTTGAGAAAATCATATCCTGCGTTTTGTAGGCTTCGTTGACGATTTCCTGCGCCTTTTTGTTTGCTGCGGAAATTATGCCATTGACGATTTTCGCTGTGTCCGAGTCGTAGCCGTTCGGCTTTTCTTCGGCTTCGACGGGTTTTTCCGCCTGTTCCGTCAGCGATTTCAGCTTCGCCGCGAGGAGTTTGCAGTCGCCGAGGAGCTTTTCGTTTTCCTTTTTTAAGCTTTCGATTTCCGAGGCCGCGTCGGCGTCGACCTTGCCGTCTTCGAGCTGTTTTTCGATTTCGTTGCTCCACTGAACGGCGTTTTTATATTCCGTTTGAAGCATTTCGACATACCTGTCGACTTCCTCTATCGAATAGCCGTTGGCCTCCGTTTTAAATTTCATCTGCGCCATATATACACACCCACTAATATTATTATACATCATAATTATATAGCATAACGCCGAATTTTTCAACATTTTGCGCTAAAATTTCCGATGAAAATACAGCCATTTTTTAAATTTGCGCCCAAATTATTGTAATCGACAGCGTTCGGTGATATAATAATACAAGGTACAATCCGAATGAGTAAAAGGAGGAAGTATAAATGAAAAAAGCAGTTTCCTGCATGATTTGCGCCGTTTTACTTGCGCTGACGCTGTGCGCCTGTTCGGGCGGCGACGCGTTGGGCTTGGTTATAGTGCTTAACTGCGACAGCGCGGACAGCACATGGCAGCTCGAAATGACAAAGCAGGGCGTTGTTGACACGGTCGGCGACGGGGCGGAGAAAGATCCGTCAACGGGCGATATGTCGTTCGTCTTTGAGGCGGTCGGCGAAGGCGAGACCGAGCTTGATTTCTATTATATAAAGGTCGGCAGCGCGGACACGAGCCAAGCGACCCGTGTAAGAAAATACAGTATTTCGGTCAACGCTGACTTCGAGATAACAAGCAAGCTGATCTCAGACGAGGAAATAACGGTTCCTGCCGTTAAGATAAATGACAAAAAGGAAGCTCAAGAGCTCCTTGAGGAAAAACTCGATATCCAGCGCAACGCCCGGGCCAAGCACGTTGACCACGCCGGGCGTGCACACGCCGCTGGGCAGCAGATGGAGCGCAAAACGGCCATAATCATTGATGATGGTATGACCGGCATTCGCGCCGCCCTGGAAACGAACCACAATGTCAGACTCGGAGGCCAGCATATCGGTGATTTTGCCCTTGCCCTCGTCGCCCCAATTCGCGCCAACAATCGCACGGACCATGGAAGGTTCAACCCCTTTCAAAGCAAAAGCGGCAAAAAGCCGCCATGATAGACATGCGCATGCGCCGCCTTCGGCGAACGCAGACCGTCTCTGAACCAGTCGTTTATGATACAGGAAATGACGAATTTTGTCAAGCGGTTTCGCGTTTTTTGTTCGTAAATCTGTTCACACCGCGCATGCGTCTCCATGCGGAAGCGCCGCGTCGTCCGGCGCGAGCTTGACATGATCGAACAGGGCATGGCGGAGCTGAGCGAATACGAGCAGGATCTCATGGACGTGTTTTTCGTGCGGCGTGCAAAAAACGCCACCGAAATCATCGCCGAAAAATGGTTCAAGGAACGTTCGCAGATATACTCCGACCGCGCGGTCGCGCTGGGCGGGAAAATGACCGTACACATCAAGCTTGACACCGGCATGGGCCGCCTCGGCTTTTCGTGCGACGAGGCGCACTTTGACGCGAGCCTGCGCGACATTCTGCGTGTGCTCGAACTGCCGGGACTCGACATCGAGGGAGTGTTCACGCACTTCAGCGTGTCGGACGAGGACACGGAGGAGAGCGTCGCCTTTACGAAATTGCAGCATGAGCGCTTCGCGCGTATGATCGAAAAGGTGGAAACGCAAAGCGGCTTCCGCTTCCAGCTCCACCACTGCTGCAATGCCGGCGGCATTGCAAGCTACCCCGAATGGGCGTGGGATATGGTGCGCTGCGGCATCATCCTCTACGGCTCGGGAGACTTGGCCGAAAAGATGGGCATGCAGCCCGTCATGTCGCTCAAAACGCGCGTGGCGACAATCAAGGACTTCGCTGCGGGCGAGCCCATCAGCTACGGGCGCACATACTTTACGCAGCGGCCCAGCCGCATTGCGGTCCTGCCCATCGGCTACGCCGACGGCCTGCACCGCGCGCTCTCGAATCAGATCGAAGTGCTCACGCCCTATGGCCGCGCCAAGCAGGTCGGGC
>USMJ01000097.1 GCA_900555805.1 uncultured Oscillospiraceae bacterium
TGGCGGCGTCGTCACGGTCTTTGAAAAGCAGCTCGACAAGATCAAGGAAAGCTCTGTCGCCTTTTTGATATTCGCTTTCCATAACGGTGTCGATAGCCGATGATTCGAGCAGGCTAAGCTCGTTATCGTCGATTATTTTGAAATCGGGCGAGATATCGAGAAGCCTGAAATTCTCCTTAACAAGAGAGTTGCAGAAGCTGTCCATGGTGGATATTTCCGCGTCGGGCAGAAGCATTTCCTGTTCTCTGAGATAGCCGTTTCCGGGGTCGGAGCGGATCTTATCCTGAAGCGCCTTGTATATTCTTTCGCGCATCTCCCCTGCCGCCGCCTTTGTGAAAGTGACGATCAGAAGGTCGTTCGCCGGGCAGGGCTTTTCTTTGTCCGTTATACGCTCGATGACGCGCTCAACGAGAACCGCCGTTTTTCCCGAGCCTGCCGCCGCGCTGACAAGAATACTTCCGTCACGGGAGGCTATCGCGTTTTTCTGTTGTTCAGTCCAGTTTCGGCTCATCTTTTTCACCTCCCGATAATTTTTTGAGGCAGTCGGCGTGACTGTCAAATTTTATATATCTGTATTTTCCGTTTTCTTCATGACAGCAGACGCTCTTATAGTCGCAGTAGTCGCAGATTCCGTCATGATCCTTGCCGTAAACAGGAACGGCTGATATGTCGCCGTCATGCAGGCTCAGCGCCATGTCGGCTATGATTTCGTCGATGGCTGCGTTCAAGTTGTTTAGCTGAGAAAGACTTATGATTTTACCTTTGGCTTTGCCTGTCTTTTTGTCGATCGACGCCGGGATGAATATGCTGTCGTCGCCGCCGTCCATGGCTTTTATAACTCGCGTGTCGTCGAGAACAAGGCCGTTCATCGCGCCGTTTTTCATCACCTGACCGTCAAGCTCGCTGTCGGACTTGTCACGGTCTGTTTTGAACGCGGACATTCTCGCCGGAAGATACAGTACGCCGGCAGGTATGATATCGCCGTAGTATTTCTTTCCGTTTTCGGCTATCGCGAACAGATAAATAAGCATCTGCATATTCAGTCCGTTCAGAACATCGCTTAGCAGCAGCTGCTTTTTGCCTGTCTTGTAGTCGACAACTCTGATATATTTCTTTCCGTCAAGATTCATTTCGTCGACCCTGTCGATAAAGCCGAATATCTCGACCTTTCCGCCGTCCGAGAGCTTGACGGTATACGGTTCGATCGCCTTATCCCGTCCGATCTCAAGTTCGAAGTCGCATGGCTTGAAGCTTGAATTTTTGAATTCTTCCGCGATTCTTTCGAGTATGGTGTCAAGCGTTTTCGCCAGTCTGTTGAAATGGTAAACAAAGCGCTTGTTTTTGTCATCGAGTCCGCCGAGATATTCCTCGGCGTAGGTTCTCAAAGCGGCCGTGACATCTTTTTGCCTTTGTACGCGGTCGGTGTTTTCTATACCCAAGTCTTTATATTTTCTTATAAGTGTTTCTAAAACATAATGAACTATCGTTCCGCTTTGGGACGGGTCGAGTCTCGCCGTCTTTCTGGGCTTTGCGTTCATTCCGTATCGGCAGAAATATTCAAACGGACAGTTTTCGTATATCTCTATTCTCGAAGCGGAAAGATACATATTCTTTCCGAAAAGCTCGGTTGAAACGGAACTGTCTCCGAACTTGAAATCTCCGTCTCCGCCGACGCGCTTTAGTGCCTCGACGCGGTCGGCGTACTTGGGAATATTATTGAAATAATATAGAAGATTTCGGCCGTAGTAGCCGTTTTCTCTGAATTTTGACGCAAGAAGCTCGAACGCCGCCGACTCGCCCTCTATCTTTTCTTCAAAAGGAATGTCATCGCTCGTGACAAACCTTGCGTTCGGCAAAATCGCCTGCGTCATCGTCACAAGTTCGCTCGGCGTTTTCTTCTCGCCCCTGTTGGTGGTCAGCGAATAGGTTATATACACCCTCTCTTTCGCACAGCAAAGCGCGTTATAAGCTATAAACCGTTCCTCAACGCTCTTATATTTGTTCACATCGAAAAGCTCAAGTCCTGCCGCTAAAAGAGTATTTCTGTCTCTGTCGCTGATAAGTCCGCCGTTTGAATTCGACTGTGGGAATACACCTGTGTTCGCCCCGAGGATAAAAGCGATCTTTATACCTCTCGCCTTTATTCTGTCGGCCGAACCGACTATAACCTCGTCGACGCCATTGGGAACTCTGCCGAGAGATTTGACGGAAAGCGACATATCAAACAGCTCCGCATATTTCTTTACAGTTAAATATTTGCCTTTGAGAGCAAGTGCGATTTCGTTGAGCGTCTGCATGAGCATATCCCATATCTGTTCCTGCTCCGTCGCAAGGTCGTTTTCGCCCTGCTCCTCAAGCTCGATCGCGAGCGCTTTCAGGTTCTTGTCGGCTCCGACAGACAGCAGAAACTCATACAGGGCTTTCGTCATTTCGCAGCCGTCCTTGTCCTGCAAATTTTCTTTGAGAGTTATCAGCGGTTCGATGACCGTCTCTCTCATACTGTTCAGGCGCAGAAGTTTTTCCGTTTTTTCTTTTTCTTTGCAGATGTCAAAGCCGAACGGGCTTCCCGTGAATTCTTTTTTCCAGCCCGAGCGTTCGATCTGCCACAAATATATATAGTTTTCAAGCTCGGATATATCGTCGACCGAAAGCGAAGTCAGCCCTGTTTTAAGGTACCGCATAATGCTTTCTGTTTCAAAGCCGTCGTAACAGATTTTCAGCGCGTTCTGAACGAAAAGCACAAGCGGCTGATTTGATATCGGCTGGCGCGCGTCTTCGAAAGTCGGGATTCCGTATTTCCTGAACGCGTACTTAATATGGCTTTCATATTTGTCGCCGTCTCTGAAAATGACGGCTATATCGCGGCATCGGTAGCCCTCACGCATGAGCTGTCGGATCTTTCTCGCCGTGTAGGCGCACTCGTCCTCAATATCTCCCGCGCAGTAGACGGTCACGCTGTCGCTGTCGCCTTCAAAAGCGCCGAAGTCGGCTTTATAGAGGCTTTCATCAAGGGCGTATAACGCGCCCGAGGTGTGGCTCTTGTAGCCTGTTACGGCTTCGGTGAGAATGACGGGTTTCGCGACCGAAACACCGTTTTTCTCGGCTAAGGTTTTAAGGCGCGACGCCGTACGCCTAGTGAAAGCGAAGACGTCGTTTTGATTTTGGGTGTAGCTTATCCCGTCAGCGCAGAGGGTTATGTAGACATCGTCCGCCTGCCGCATTATCTGTTCGATAATTTTCATTATCTGACCGTTGAAGCCCGTGAAGCCGTCAAGAGCAACTGTCTTCCCATCAAACCAACGGTTCGTTTTCAATGTCTCGCAAAGCCTTTCAAGGACATCGGTCGTGTCAAGATAACAGCTTTCTATCAGCGCCTCATATGTGTCGCAAATGAGCATCAGCTCACGCATTTTATCTTTGAGTATACCGTCCGAAAGAAGCGCAACCGTGCTTTCGAGCTTTTCGCGGCTGTTCGCCGACTGCTTCAGCTCGTCGACGACAAAAAGCATACTTTTTATGAAAGCCTTGTTTCCGATATGCTTTTTATAAAGCTCGATTTTTTCTTCGAGCGATGACAGAGCCATAGCCATATATATAAGCCTGCCCTGGTCGCTGATTATATCTTTGTGGCGTATTCCGTATTCCGAGAAGACATATTCCGCGACGCGCGTAAAGCTTAAGACGTCTATCTTGTTCGATCGTACCGCGCCTATCGAGTTTAAGATTCCCTTATCTGTCTCGAAAGTGAACTGTTCGGGAACTATCAGAACAACGCCGCCGTCCTTTTTATCCGTTATTTCGCCGAGTTTTCGGTGAAGATATTCGGTTTTTCCGCAGGCGGCTCGGCCTAAAATAAAATGAAGCATCAAATTTCTCCTTAAAGCGTTAGAGTGTATATAACTATACGGATATTGTAACATATTTTTTCCTGTTTGCATATACTTTACAGACTTAAAATATATGAAAGAGGGTGCAAAAATGCGGTGCTGTATAACCGACCTTCGCAGCAAAAAGGTCATCAACGCCAAAAACGGTTGTGTTCTCGGGAATGTCTGCGACGTCGAGATCGACACCTGCACGGGCAAGGTCGTCGAGATAGTCATATACGGCCGTCTTCGATGCTGCGGTCTTATGGGCAGAGACGATGATATCAGAATTTCATGGGACGATATCAGCGTTATCGGCGATGAAACCGTTCTCGTCTGCATTGACCATTTCGATAAACCGCCGCCGAAACCGCCGAAGAAAAGTCCGTTTGAAGGTCTGTTCAGATGAAATAATGACAGCGACCTATGAGTTATCGGTCGCTGTCATTTTCTTGTACGAGTAAGTATTATTCTTGTTTCAAGTCGGCGCTCGGCTTTTCAGCCTGAGCTTTGCCGTCTTTTTTCAGGGCGAGCAGGAAGACTGTCGAGATGACGCAGGCGAAGCCGAGAAGATCCATCGGCGCGAATCGGCTTCCGAGCCACAGCCATGAGACCACCGCTGTTGTGACGGGCTCAACGCTCGCGAGGATGCTCGCCTTAACAGGACCTATGTCGCTGATCGCCTGAAGATAGAGCGAAAACGCGGCGACAGTGCCGATAAGGATGATTCCGGCAAGAGCCAAGAGCGCGCCCAAATCAAGGCTGACAGGGATTCGCCAGACTCCCAGGGCGAAGAACAGGACTATACCGCCCATTGTCATTCCGAGACCGCTGACGACAACGCTCGACCTTCTTTCGGTCACATCGCCCGGGATAAGAGTATACAGGACAACGGAAAGAGCGGCAGATATGCACCAGACAAGCCCCTGTTTTGATATAGCGAGGTTGGACGGATTGCCGTGCGTCGCGATAAGAAATGTTCCGACTGTCGCAAGAATGACGGACACGACCTCGGGAATTTTCGGAAGCTTTCTGTTTATCACGCAAACAACAACCATGACAAGGACGGGACCCGAATACTGAATAACCGTCGCCGTCGCGGCGTTTGTGTATTTGATCGCTGTAAGATATGAAAGCTGGCATAGCATAAGACCGAAAATTCCGAAACATGCGATACGCATAAAATCTTTTTTACACTTGAGTGTTTCTATGAGATTTTTTCTTTGAGCAAACAGTGAAATTATTATAAGAACTATACCCGACGAAAGAAGCCTGACAGTTGTCAGCCAATAGGAATCCATATTTTTCTCGCTGAAAAGGTACTGACCGAAACAGCCCGAAAAGCCCCAACACATTCCGCCTATCAACGCACACAGTACGCCTCTTAATTTTTTCTTATCCATCTCTTTCACCTCGGATTAAAATAACCGTCGGTTATTATAGCACGGTTTTTTGCCTTGGACAAGAGATAAAATATCTTACATTTTGTTTTATTTCAGTTTTGAGCCGGTGCTTCACCGGCAAAGTCAAAGTCGGTTCGGAAAGCCCGAATTTCATCTAAAGGCGGGACGGCAAAACGGTTTTCGTT
>USMJ01000098.1 GCA_900555805.1 uncultured Oscillospiraceae bacterium
AGCAGAAAAGACGGCGTACGGATATGTTAAAAAATATCTTGAAGAAAGAGGAATTGTCCTCCCGAAAGCTGAAGAGGAAAGGCTCAAAAACGGCTGTACGGGCGTCAAGAGAACGACGGGTCAGCATCCGGGCGGCATGGTTGTCGTGCCGAACGAATATGAAGCCGAAGATTTCACGCCGATTCAGCACCCGGCGGACGACCCCGACAAGGGAATTTTGTCAACGCATTTCGACTTTCATGCGCTCCACGACACGATATTGAAGCTCGATAACCTCGGCCACGATGTTCCGACGCTTTATAAACACCTTGAAGATCTGACGGGAATACCGGTCATGGATGTCGACATCTGCGACCCGAAAATCTACGAATTGCTGCTGTCGCCCGAACCGCTCGGCGTTACGCCCGAAGACATCGACTGCCCGACAGGAACACTGTCGATTCCCGAAATGGGCACGCCGTTCGTTATCGGAATGCTTCTTGAAGCGAAACCCAAAAACTTCTCCGACCTGTTACAGATCTCGGGTCTGTCACACGGTACGGACGTTTGGCTCGGCAACGCGCAGGAGCTTATCAAAAACGGAATCTGCGACATTTCCGAGGTTATCGGAACGCGAGACAGCATCATGGTCTACCTCATGCATAAGGGCGTCGAGCCGCAGATGGCGTTCAAAATAATGGAGATCGTCCGAAAGGGCAATGCGACCAAGCTTTTGACCGAGGAACACATCAAAGCGATGAAAGACAACGGCGTCGAACAGTGGTACATCGACTCGTGTATGAAGATCAAGTACATGTTCCCCAAGGCACACGCCGCAGCATATGTCAGCGCGGCGATGAGACTCGGCTGGTACAAAATATATAAACCCGTCGAATACTATGCCGCTTTTATGACGGTACGAGGCGGTGACACCGACGCGGCGACTGTTTCGCTCGGAAGGCAGGCCGTTCGAGACAAGATGAAAGAAATAAACGACAAGGGCAGAGACGCTTCGGCGACAGAAAAGGATCAGTACGTCGCACTTCAGGTCGTCAACGAAATGATGGCTCGCGGCATAGAATTTCTGCCGATCGACCTTTATAAATCTGACGCCACAGTCTATAAGATAGAGGACGGAAAGATAAGAATGCCGTTCGGCGCCATGTCGGGTACGGGTGAGGCAGCGGCTGTCGGACTTGCAAAAGCGAGGGATGACGGCGACGGACCTTACATTTCAGTTGAAGATCTCAAACAGCGCTCGGGCGCGTCCTCGGCGGTCATTGAATCGCTTCGATCCATCGGCGCGCTTGAGGGACTTCCCGAAAACAGCCAGATGAGCCTGTTCGGTATATAAATATATTTCGGAGGTCATGACAATGATATATAAATCTGTTAATGAACTTATAGGAAGAACTCCGCTTATGGAGCTTTCGAACATTGAGAAAAAAGATTCGCTCGGCGCGAGGGTACTCGTCAAACTTGAGTGCTTTAACCCTGCCGGAAGCGCAAAGGACAGAATCGCGCTTCACATGATAGAAAAAGCAGAAGCCCGGGGCGTACTTAAAAAGGGCGCAACGGTTATCGAACCGACCAGCGGTAACACAGGCATCGGAATCGCCGCTGTCTGCGCGAGCAGGGGATACAGGGCGATCATGACCATGCCCGAGACGATGAGTGTTGAAAGACAGAAGTTACTTGCCGCGTACGGCGCCGAAATAGTTCTCACTGACGGCAAAAAAGGTATGTCGGGCGCAGTCGAAAAAGCGAAAGAGCTCAACGCCGAGATCGAGAACAGCTTTATTCCGTCGCAGTTTGACAATCCCGACAATCCCGAAACGCACTATCTCACAACGGGACCCGAACTTTGGGAGGGTGCAGACGGAAAGGTTGACGTCTTTATCGCAGGCATCGGCACGGGCGGAACTGTCAGCGGCACGGGCAAATATCTCAATGAGAAGAACCCGAATGTCGAGATAATCGGCATAGAACCTGCCGATTCGCCGCTTATAACCAAGGGCGTCGCAGGCGGTCACAAACTTCAGGGCATCGGCGCGAACTTCATACCCGAAAACTATGACGCTTCGGTCGTCGACAGAGTTTTGACCGTCACGACCGAGCAGGCATATTCGACAGCAAAACGAATCGCCCGAGAAGAGGGAATTCTCGTCGGAATAACCTCTGGTGCGGCGGCTTATATAGCTATCGAACTTGCGAAAAAGGACGAATATAAAGACAAGACGATAATAGCTTTCCTGCCGGACGGCGGAGACAGATATATGTCGACCGGCATTTTTGACTGAGATAAGGGGTGTACAATATGAAAAATAATAAAAAAATCATTGCAATAGTTGCGGCTGTTTTAGTCGTTGCATTAGCGGTCGGCGGCATTCTTTACGCTAAACTCAAGCCGCAGACAGCGGAAGGCTCGAAGACTATCAAATTCAGCGTTGTCGCGAACGGCGAAACAAAAGATTTCACCATCAAGACGGACGCGGAGTTCCTTTCGGGTGCGCTCAACGAGCAGAAGCTCATTGAAGGCACGGTAGGTGAATACGGCTTATTCGTCACATCGGTCAACGGCATCGCCGCGGACAGCGCGAAAGAGGAATGGTGGTGCTTCACCAAGGGCGGCGAAATGCTCATGACCGGCGTCGACACGACTCCGATAGCTGACGGCGACAGCTTTGAAGCGACGCTTAAAGTCGGCTATGATATGTGATAATCTGAATGCTATATACATAAAACCGTGCAAAGCTTATCAGGCGATGCACGGTTTTTGTATATTATTCGCTTTGCTCTATTCACATCACGTTAATAATTGTTACAATTACAACTCATAATTGTCCATAATCTAAGCAATTTTAGAAATATTTTATATAAAATTTAGGCAAATTTATAATCTCAGATGCTATAATTTATCCGTAAATTATTTTGGGAGGAACATCGATGAAAAAGAAAAATGTATTTTTAACCGGCGCATCGGGCACTATGGGCTGGGCAGGCTTTAAAGAGTTCATGAAGCACAAGGACGAATTCAACGTCTGCGTTCTTCTTCGTGACAGCCAGAAGAACAGAGAAATGTTCAAGGACTACATGAACGATCCTTCGGTCAGAATAGTTTGGGGCGACTTCCTTGAATATGATAAGATTCTCGAATGCGTAACCGGCAGCGAGTATATCCTTCATGTCGGCGGACTTGTTTCACCCGGCGCCGACTACTATCCGAGAAAGACCATTCAGGTCAACCCGACAGCTATGGCCAATATCGTCAAGGCTGTTAAGGAACAGCCAAATCCCGACGATATCAAGGTTGTTTATATCGGAACTGTTGCCGAGACGGGTGACAGAAACAGACCGACACATTGGGCGAGAACAGGCGACCCGATCCAGATCAGTATATATGACCACTATGCGGTCAGCAAGGTTATGGCTGAAAAGATCGTCGCTGAGTCAGGCCTCAAGCATTGGGTCTCACTTCGTCAGTCAGGTATACTCTATCCCGAAATCCTCAAAAATATGGACCCCATCATGTTCCACGTTCCGATAAACGGTGTTCTTGAGTGGGCGACAGTCGAAGACTCGGCAAGAATGCTTGTCAATGTCTGCGGCGACGATGTTCCCGAGGAATTCTGGAGAGGCTTCTACAACATCGGTTCAGGTAAGCAGTACAGAATAACCAACTACGAATTTGAAGAACTTCTTTTAGGTACGCTTGGAGTAGGTTCTCCGAAGAAGCTTTTCGACGCCAACGCGTTCATTCTTCAGAACTTCCACGGTCAGTGGTACTATGACTCAGATAAGCTTGAAGAGTATCTTCACTTCAGAGCATACACTCCCATCAAGGACTATTTCAAGCAGATGATGAAGCAGGTTGAGTTTGTTTATAAGCTCGCATTCCTCGCTAAGCCGTTCCCGTTCCTTGTTAAGCCGTTCCTTATGAATCTCGCTAAGAAGGAGATCTACGGTACACTCAACTGGATCGAGACAAACGATCAGGACAGAATCACATCTTACTTCGGCTCAAAAGAGAGATGGGCTAAGATCAGCAAGAAGTGGGACGATTTCGATATCTGGTATCCGCAGGATTCCGCAAGAGAGACAAGCGCCGCTATGCTTCTTGACCATGGCTACGACGAGAGTAAGCCGTTAAGCGAGCTTGACATCGAAGACATGAAGAAAGCCGCCGAGTTCAGAGGAGGCGAGTGCCTTTCAACAGAGATGGTCAAGGGCGACCTGTTCACCACTCCCGAGCGTCCCTTTGAGGGTGCTGACGATTACGAGACCGGTTCCCAGGGCAAGTCCTCCGTTCTGGACCTGCTGCTGCCCGTCATCGTGCTGATCGCCACCTGCATCGTCGGCCTGATCTACACCGGCGGCTACTATGATACCGAGAGCGGCAACTACCACGCTTTCATGAATGCCTTCTCCGATGCGTCCTCCGGTCAGGGCCTGGCCATCGGCTCCATGATCGCGCTGGTGTTCACCTTTGTGTACTTCTGGCTGCGGGGCTCCATCGGCTTTGAAAAGTCCTTCGAGTGCGTGCCTCAGGGCTTTATCCAGATGATCGCGCCTATCCTGATCCTGACCTTCGCATGGACTCTGTGCGGCCTGACCCGTTTCGGCATGTACTCCGCCAATTTCGTTACCAACGCCATGGCCGGTGCGGGCGAGCTAAAGATCTACCTGCCTGCCGTGATCTTCATCATCGGCTGCGCCATCGGCTTTGCCACCGGCACCTCCTGGGGCACCATCGGCATTATGGCCCCCATCGTTGTTCAGGTCTTCGACTACAACACCCAGCCCATTCTGTGCACCATCGGTCTGGCGGCTGCCTGCTCCGGCGGCGTTATGGGCGACCACTGCTCCCCCATCTCCGATACCACCATCATGGCTTCCGCTGGTGCCCACTGCTACCACCTGAACCATGTGTTCACCCAGATCCCCTACGCTCTGACTGTGGCCGGTGTGACCTTCGTCAGCTTCATTCTGGCCGGTCTGATCCAGAACGTGGTCATCTGCCTGATCATTGCCTGCATCCTGATGGTTGCTACTCTGCTGGTCATCAAGGCAATCGTCAGCAAGAAGCACGCTGGCATCTTCCAGGAAATGGCTGAGGCGGATAAGGCTCTGGCTAAGTAAATCCCCTGCGAACCCAATATATGGAAAAGAGACGGCGTTTGCCGTCTCTTTTTTTTGCAGAGAACATAGCGATATTCCAGCATGTTGCCCGGTGGAATTAACGAGAAATAAACATAAATTTCCAAAAAAGAGCCGCGGAAACTGCGTTAAGACGGCGTAAAGGAATATAAAAATGCTGCAAAGATTTCGAAAAAACACGCCAAAATTGGAGAAAAGGGAGAAAATCGGATTCATAATTTGTTCAAAATTACCCGCCTCCGGCTTTGCTGAAATGTTGACAATCTGTTAATAAAACGTTAGGATGGTGGCACCAATT
>USMJ01000099.1 GCA_900555805.1 uncultured Oscillospiraceae bacterium
CGGCCTCAAGCGCGGCATATTCCGAAACAGCTTTCTTGAGCGTGTTGTATACGCTGTCGGGAATCATGTCTTTCTGCGTGTCGGTCAGCACGTTATAGGCGTTCTCGGCTTCGTTTATCGCGTCCCTGCTTTCGAGCGTGACCTTGCCTATGGCGTTTATCTTCTTCGATACCGCAGTCGCCGCGTCGACATCCGCGTTATATTGAGCGACAAGCACATTGTAGCGTTTGACGGCATTTTCAAGCGTTTCGCGGTCATTATCGCCGACCATGCTCTTCTGTTTTTCGCTTAAAGCGTTGTAGGCGTTCTGAGCGGCTGTAATCGTTTCCCTGCTGTCAAGGGTGACTGTTCCGATTTTTCCGATAAGTTCGATCACATTATCCGCCGCGGCCTTGTTGTCGTTATAAACTTTAGTCCAAATTGAGAGAGCCGATTTGGATTCAAGAAGCTTGACGAAATTGCCGACCTGATCCTTTTCGCCGTCGCTCAGGGCGTCGTATGCCTCCTGCGCCGTCGTGATCTGTTCTTTGATTATCGCGGCGTCGCCCGCCGACATATCTTCTTCCACCCTGCCGATGCTGTCGATAAGCATTTCGACTATCGCGGCACCGAAGCGGTTGATGATGATATCCGTCTGCGACGGGCTTGCCGCGCCGTTTATTTCTTCGGCGAAGCTTTCTATGAGCTCTTCGATCTTCTGCGAATACGCCGAATATTTCTCTGCGTATACCGCGGCTTTTGCGTTCAGAGCGTCAAAAGCCGCGGCTTTCGCTTCGTCAAGAAGCTCCTGCTTGTCCATGGCTTTCATTGCGGTGAAGTACGCCGAGAGTATCTTCTCGGGGTCGGTTTCGGCTCGGATTACCGATGTCTGCTCGTTCAGAATATCCAAAACCGCTTTTTCCTGTTCCTTTGAAACAAACGGCTTGACTTCTCTTTCAAAACAGCTGTTGATATAATCGGTTATCTCATTGCGGATATCCGAATCAGCGAGCTGCCAAGCGAAGAACGGATAACCCTCGTTCAGGTCCGCGACGCTCTTTATCATTTGCGTTCCGTCGGCGAAGTGTTCTTCAAGCTCGGCCGCCGTCACGGCGCGGACGGAGCCGCCCTGACTGCTGATCCAGCCGAACACGGTCTGAGCGCAGTCGGGCAAGGTATAGATATCGTTTTTATATTCGCCGCTGATCGGATAGCCGGCGATCGAGCCTATCTTGTTAGAGCCTTGGTTGTTGGGGCCTATAAGCTTGCCTGCGTTATAGCAGTGTTTGAGGACAAGGTTCCTGCAGCCTGTCGCTGAGCTTCCGGCATCGAAGGAGGAGCTTTCTCCGCCGATAATTCCGCCTGCGAGCTTGCTCGCGGTGATGGCGCCTGTATTATAGCAGTTTGTTATCTCAACTAAATCGGAAGTTGCCACACCGACTATACCGCCCGTGCCGCCCCTTGCATCAAGAACGTTATCGGCGTCGTTTGAGACGCTGCCCGTGTTGGCGCAGGCTTTCACTGTCGCCTTATCTTCGTCGTGAGCTGAGATCATACCGACTATTCCGCCGACGCCCTGACCCTTGTCAATATCGAACGAGGCGTAGTTGACACAGCGGAGTATATCCGCCGAGCTCTCGATTTTTCCGACAATTCCGCCGACGCCGTTTGCCGTGCGGTTGCTCTGAGTCTCGGTTATGACTATCGAGCCTTTGAATGCCGAATCCGAAACGGTCAGCGCGCCCGAAGAAATATATTCCGTTTTGCCTATGAGACCGCCGACCGCCGGGGCGTAGATACTCCCGTAGTCGGTTCCGTTCAGACGGATATCGACATATGAGCGGCAGTTCTCTATCTCGGCGGCATATGCGCCCGCGGCAAGCGAACCGACGGATTCTCTCGTCGTCAGACCGTTGATTTCGATCGTACCGTAAATATCGAGATCGCGGACGACTGATTTATTTCGGATAACGCCCATTAAGCCGTAGTATCCGCAGCTGTTTCTTTTGCTTATATAAAATCCTTTTATCCTGTGACCGTTGCCGTCGAGCGTTCCGTAGAAGCCGTTGCCGTTCGAGGGGGTCAGGCCGATCGGCGTCCATTCGTGATAAGCGAGGTCGATGTCTTTTGTCAGCTTCGCCGAAACCGTTCGGCTGCTTGAAGCGTTGACATAGTTTGACAGCCACGCAAGCTCGGCGCCGTTTGATATCTGATATACTCCGTCGATGTTCTCGGGCTCTGTAATTGACGAACCGTCCCATGCGGTCTCGGCTGTTTCCGAGGCAAGGGATATCAGGGTGTTCATCCGCTTTGCCGTGTCCTCGGCTCGGCGGTTTATCTTGTCTTCGGCGGCGTTCAGAATATCTTCGATCGCCGAAACGGTGTCGGCTCTCTTGAGGTCTATCGCCGCCGTCTTGTCGGCGTATGAATCGAAATTCTCCTTAAGTCTTTGAAGAGCGCCTATAAAGCCGTCGGTGTAATTTCTTCCGTCAGCCGACTGTCTGATTTTTTCTATATACGCTTTCTTCTCGGCGCAAAGCTCCGATATCTCATTTTGAGCGGCAATCTTTGCGGCAAAAACGGCTTCCGACTTGATTTTGTCCATGTCGGGCTCACTGCCTGTTTCGGTCATCGCTTCCGAGAGATCGTGCAGTGCTTTTCCTGCGTCGGCGAAGACGGTTTCGACTTCGTCGACAGAAGCCGCTTTGTCGAGCTTAGCGCACCACTTTTCATAGCAGGCGTATAACTTCGCCATATCTTCCGCGCCGTATGTTTTTGAGTAGAGATACTTGTTATACAGTTCGCTCTCGGCTTTCGTGTTGTATGTGTCGCAGGCCGTTTCGAACAAGCCCGGCTGTTTTTCCGTTCCGAGATATTTTTCCTTTACGGCTGTAAGCGACTTTATGCTGTCGGCGGCGTTCGCCTGTTTTTCCGCTTCCGACAGAAGCGCTTCCATTTTCTGTCTGTCGCCGTCGTCATACACTCTTGATGATATGTACTGCGAGAAACTGCGTACGGCAGCCTCCTTCTCCACAGCGAGCTGCGTCGGGACTTCGCCGAGTTTTTCATCCGTCTCCGAAAGCAGTTTTTTGATCTCCGCCTCGGTTTTTGCAAGTTCCGTCTTACGAAGATATGAAAGTATCACTTCATTATAGGCATTACTCTGTGTACCGAAAACGCGGTCTGAGTCAGTTTTCATTTTTCCGAGAAGTATGTGCGCGGCTTCGAGCTTCGCTTCGCCGAGTGCACCGTCCGAGCGTGTGGTTTCGTATGGTGTGATACTGTCGGCTTTAACGCAGTTTTCCATGACGGTATGCTGGATGTCGACCTTGCCCCACAGTCCCGATTTTGCGCTGCTCTGAGCGTCGGTGACGGTGCCTTTGACAAAATTGTTGATAATTCCGTATACGCAGTTGCCGTCATTATAAAGATGTGAAAGTACGCCCGAAGTATTCACCTGACCTGCGATCGCTGCGCCCGGGGTAACGCCTAAGTTCCCCGTACCGTCGACCGTTCCGCTGTTTTTAACATAGGCAACACCCGCCTGATCGATGACGCTTCCGACAATTCCGTTGCCGTAGCGGACGGTTCCGTAGTTGCCGCATTCTCTGATCTGCGCGGTGTCGCATAACACACCCGTGATTGAGCCGATGTTGTTGAGCACATTTGTGCCTAAATCAATATCGGCGTAGGAGTCGGTGTAGCGGATTAGCGAGCCGCCTTCGCTGAGCCCCGTGACGCCGCCGAAATTCATCTGGAAGTTCGCCGAGCCTTTCTTAGTGAGCACGGCGTAGCTGACGCACTTTTCAATGATACCGCCCGACTGACAGCCGACGATACCGCCTATGTAATTGCAATTTGAGTATTTTTCGCCGTTCATGAGGGAAACGGAACTTTCGCAACCGTATATGATTCCGTCCGAATGACCTGCTATACCGCCTGCCGCGTATCTTCGTTTTTCGCTGTTGCTGAGATATTCGTTGCCGAGTTCCTGACGGACAATACCGGCTGTGTTTAGATATTTCACGGTGCCGTTCTTTCCGACACAGCCGAACAGGCCACCTAAAAATCCGCCGTTTTCTTTTGTTACATTGACATAAATTCCGTGGACGGTATTGCCTTTGCCGTCGAATGTTCCGTTGTAGGCTTTATCGCTGTCCGCTTTCTTTGCGATCGGAGTCCACGGCTTTCCGCCGAGGTCAATGTCAGAAGTCAGCTCGGCGTACAAAGAAGTATTTCCGTTATTCACGGCGTCAGAGAACCACGCGAGTTCCGCCGCCGTTCCGATCTTATAAGGCTCTGCGGCAGTTCCTCTGCCCGTCGGCTCGGTCTTTTCTTCGCCGTCCCATTTATCCGGGACTTCGCTGTCGGCCGTCCTTTTCTCAGCCGCGGCGACAGTCTGTTCCATAGCTGAGATCGCGTTCGTTTTTGCTTCGTCGACAGCCGATTTTGAGACAGCGGCGTTTACGGCGGCAATTCCGTCATCCTTTTGTTTTGTGAGCTCGGTCATGTCTTTTTCAAGCTGATCGAGCAGTTTGTTTTTCAAATCGTGGCGCAGACCGAGCTGTCCCGCCTCGGCGATAATTTTCGTTAAGTCCGCCTTAAAGCCGAAATCTCTTGTGCTGTACGGGTTGACTTCCTGATAGAAGTAAGCTTTTTCGACGGCGGCGGCCGCCAGCTTTTTGTAATCTTTCAATCTGTCGGACGCCGTCGGAACAGCGTCGATATCGGCTTTCAGCTTCTTCAAAGCCGCTGTAACGATCGAAACTTCTTTCGCGCCGTTTATAATCTCAATAGCGTCGTCACGGTATTTTTTGACCTTTTTCAGATCCGAGCTTTCATAGGTTTTGTCAAGATATTCGTCCGAATAAAGGCTCTCTATTTCTTCTATAGCCTGACTTTTGGCTTCGGTCAGCGCCTTATCCTGTTCGCCGGGCGTTGAGCCGCCCTTGATCTCCCAAGCGAGAACAGGCCAGCCGTCGCCGAATCCGTTTTCGTCTATAACGAAAACAGGCTCGTCGCTTCCGTCGTTGAGAATATCAAGTATTTCGTCAACCGAATCGCAGTCGCAAAGTCTCTTGCATGAATCGAAATAATCGACGGTTTTGCCCGAGCCGACAATAATATCTGTCTGGCAGAACGAATTCTTAATCGAGCGCTTATCGTATGCCGAACCTGCAAGGTCGCCCGTACCGCCGCCGCTTATAACGCCGTCTGAAACAAGTCCGCCCGGAGCGCCCCAGTCTTCCACGCCGACCGAAGAATAGCAGGAGATAATTTTGAACGAGCCTTCGCCGATAATTCCGCCCGTATAGTATGCGCCGCTGACGGAAGCGCTGTTGTAGCAGTGTTCGATTTTAACATCATCCGCTGACGCGCATAGATCTCCCCCGCCAGCAGCACCAGCGCCGCCAGGTTCGGC
>USMJ01000100.1 GCA_900555805.1 uncultured Oscillospiraceae bacterium
GGCGGCTGCGCCGCCGTCGTTTCCCCTTCGGGGAAACCTTTTGCCACCCCGTCAGCACAGACCCGCCTTGACAGGGATAACCGCGGCGCGGTTATCGTCTCCCGCAAGCCGCCCTTCGGGCGGCTTGGCTTTATGTCATTGACCTAAAGAACACATTCCAAAAAGCCCTCTCCCCTTTTATACGGTAAAGTTGCATTTTATATATAATGTGTGCTATACTGTTTTAATACGGTTTACGGCAAAGGAAATGATAAAATGAAATATTTCGCAAAAAGCTATGATGTTATCGTTATCGGCGCAGGCCACGCAGGCATTGAGGCAGGTCTCGCGAGCGCAAGGCTCGGCTGTCAGACCGCCGTTTTCACGATAAATATGGATTGGGTCGGCAATATGCCCTGCAACCCGTCTATCGGCGGCACATCTAAAGGACACCTTGTCCGCGAGATCGACGCCTTGGGCGGCGAAATGGGCAAGGCGGCTGACGCCAACACCCTGCAAAGCCGAATCTTGAATCTCGGAAAAGGCCCTGCCGTCCATTCGCTCAGGGCGCAGATTGACAGAAGAAGCTACAGCGCTTATATGAAACACACTCTCGAGCTGCAGGAAAATCTCGAGGTCCGCCAGGCGGAAGTGACGGATATAGTCAAGAACGCCGACGGTCTGTGGGAGCTTACGACGCGGCTTGAGGCTGTCTACACGGCGAAATGTGTTGTCCTCGCGACGGGAACTTTCCTTGCAGGAAAAATATATGTCGGCGATGTCAGCTATTCGGGCGGCCCCGACGGAATGTTCGCCGCCAACGATCTGGCTTTCTCGCTGAAGAAACTCGGCGTACCGACAAGAAGATTTAAGACGGGAACGCCGTCGAGAGTTAACCGCAGGAGCGTCGATTTTTCTCACCTCGAAGAACAGCCCGGCGACGAACGTGTTGTCCCGTTTTCGTTTGACTGCAATAAATTGCCTGAAAACAAAGAACTTTGCTACATAACCTACACCAACGCCGAAACGAAGCGCGTTATTCTCGAAAATCTCCACCGCTCGCCGCTTTACAGCGGAAAAATCGACGGCGTCGGACCGAGATATTGCCCGAGCATAGAAGACAAGATCGTCCGCTTCGCCAACAAGGAGCGCCACCAGATCTTCATCGAGCCATGCGGCGAAAACACCGAGGAAATGTATCTTCAGGGGCTTTCATCGTCGCTCCCCGAGGACGTTCAGCTCCGATTCCTGAAAACGATCCCCGGGCTTGAAAACGTGCAGGTCATGCGAACCGCCTACGCGATCGAATATGACTGCGTTGATCCGCTTGCTTTAAAAAGTACGCTCGAATTTCATGATTTGGAGGGTCTTTTCGGCGCCGGTCAGTTTAACGGTTCGAGCGGGTACGAGGAAGCGGCTGCTCAAGGTTTGGTCGCCGGAGCGAACGCCGCCCTCAAGATATTGGGAAAAGAGCCGCTCATTTTTGATAGAGCGAGCTCATATATAGGAACTCTCATAGATGACCTCGTCACAAAGGGCTGTACCGATCCATATAGAATGATGACTTCAAGGAGCGAATACAGGCTCATATTGAGACAGGATAACGCCGATATAAGGCTCACGGAAATCGGCAGAAGAATAGGTTTGGTCGGCGACGAAAAGTGGGAGCGCTATCAAAACAAGATGAAGCTCATAGCCGAAGAGCGCGAGAGAATTAAAAAAGTCTCCGTACCCGTCAGCGATAAGCTGAACGAGCTTTTAGTTTCACGTGAAACATCGCCGCTGAAAACAGGCTGCCGTATGACGGAACTTCTCAAGCGCCCACAGCTTGACTATGATTCCCTCGCCGAGTTCGATAAGGACAGGCCAGATCTACCCTATGAAATATTCGAACAGGTCGAGATCGAGATCAAATATGAGGGCTATATTAAAAGACAGCTCGCGCAGATAGCCGAAATGCGCCGACTTGAGGTCAAGAGCCTTGAGAATGTCGATTATAACGACGTCGTCGGTTTGAGGCTTGAGGCTATAGAAAAGCTGAACAAGGTCAGACCGTCGAATGTCGGTCAGGCGTCAAGAATATCGGGCGTTACGCCTGCGGATATATCGGTTCTGCTGATATACCTCGCGAAGAACAAGCGCTGAGTATACTATAATATATATGTCCGTATGACCGCGCGGACTGTATGAATCTAAGCGGTCGGAAAGGTTAAAGCCGCTATACGGCTTTCGGATAACTATGTTTATTTCAAAGGACTTACTTTTAAGCGAAGCCGCCGAATACGGCGTTACGCTGTCTGACGAAGCGGTTGAACGCTTCGATATATATGCGAGACTTCTTGTCGAGCGAAATAAGGTCATGAACCTCACGGCGATAACCGAAAGCGACGAAATAGTGAAGAAGCATTTCGTTGACAGTCTTTCCCTGCTCTCGGTGGTCGATATCCCCGAAAACGCCAAAGTCATAGACGTCGGAACAGGCGCAGGCTTCCCTGGTATACCCCTGATGATAGCGAGACCCGACCTCAGAATGACCCTCCTTGACAGCACGAGAAAGAGACTCGGCTTTATCGAGGAAGTTTCACGTGAAACATCGCTTGAGCCCGAGCTTCTGCATTCGAGAGCCGAGGACGCAGGCAAGAACGAAAACTACAGAGAAAGATATGACCTCGCGACGGCGAGAGCGGTATCAAATCTGCGTGACCTGAGCGAATACTGCCTGCCGTTTGTCAAAAAGGGCGGCGTGTTCGCCCCGATGAAGAGCGCGAAGGCTGACGAGGAAATCACGCAAGCCAAGAAAGCTATACACGTTCTCGGCGGACGGATCGAGAAAAAGGTCAGCTTCGATATAGGCGACGTCGGCTCAAGAACGGTCATAATCATAAAAAAGATTTCGCAAACTCCGACAAAGTATCCGAGACCTTCGGCAAAAATGGCTAAGTTTCCCATTGAATGAGGTTGATAGCGGTCGCACAAGGTCGGTTTCTGCGATGAAAAGCATTGGACAAGCTCCCGATAATGTGATAGTGTATACCCAAGGAGAAAAACACAACACCTTGCGGTATCTGCGGCGAAATGCGCCGCCACTACCCTATCGGGAGCTTTTTTGGAGGAAAACATGGTATTCACAACTACGCGGCCGAAAGCGGTCGGTCAGATACTTCTCATCGAGGCGGACAGAATTGCGCCCAACAAAAATCAGCCGAGAGCCGAGTTCCCCATGGAGGAGCTTGAGGGTCTCGCTCGGAGCATAAAGGAAAACGGCATGATCCAGCCGCTGACCGTCAGACGGACGGGCGACTATTATGAGCTCATCGCCGGTGAAAGGCGGCTTCGCGCGGCTAAGATGGCGAAGATGAAGTTAGTGCCGTGTATCGTCATGGAGATCGACGACAAGGACTCCGCCGTGTTCGCGCTGATAGAAAATCTTCAGCGCCAACAGCTAAACTTCGTCGAGGAAGCCAAAGCGATCAAAACTCTGAGCCTGTATTACGGTATGCGCCAGGAGGATATCGCCTCAAGTCTCGGCAAAACGCAGTCCGCCGTCTCGAATCTCTTGCGGATATTGCACCTGCCGCCCGAAATTCAGGACGGTTTGACCAAAAACGGCTTGACACAGCGCCACGCGAGGGCTCTGCTCATTCTGACGCCCGAGCAGCAGAAGCAGGCGCTTTCTATTATAATTGAAAAGCATCTCAACGTGGAGCAGACCGAGAAACTCGCCGAAACGCTCGCCGCCGACAGCCGAAAAAACCGCCGCAAGCGCAAGGTTTTCTTCAAGGACGTGAAGATTTTCATCAAGACGATCGACCACGCCGTCGAGACCATGCAGAGCGCTGGGATCTCGGCGACCTGCAAGCGCAGCGAGGACGATCGGAATTATACCTTCGTCGTGACGGTTCCGAAGTCGGCGGCGGAGAAGCCCGTCGCCTAAATCGCCGACACAAACGAACAATTTTGTTTGAAATACTACATATGTAGTGTTTTGATATCATATCTTTCTCTTTCACACACCCCACAAAGCAGGGAGCCGTCCGCGAGGGCGGCTTTCCTGTTTCAGCGCTCAAGAAGTCCCCGTCCCCTGTTTTCGGTACGCGGGCGAGTGATTTCGGAAAGCACACGCCTGCCCGCGTACAAAAAAAGAGAGAAAGGCAGGAAAAAATCAAAAATCGCGAGTGAGGAAATCATATGAAAAAGCGAGAAAAACAGAGCATAAGCGAGATAACGAAATCTAAATTAAATTTTTGAGGAAAAGGTGTTGACAAGCGAAAACGTTTGTGATAATATATCCAAGCATTAAATTTAATCGGAGGTATAGTTATGTCAACTTTCATGGCAAAAGCGGGCGAAGTTGAACGCAAGTGGTACCTTATCGACGCTGAAGGCAAGACACTCGGCAGTGTTGCGGCTGAGGCTGCGGTACTTCTTCGCGGCAAGCACAAGCCCATTTTCACACCGCACGTTGATTGCGGCGATCACGTTGTTATCATCAACGCATCGAAGATCGTTCTCACAGGCAAGAAGCTCGATCATAAGATGTATTATCATCACACCGGTTACATCGGTAACCTCAAGGAAGTCAAGTACAGCAAGCTCATGGCCGAGAAGCCCGAGTTCGTTGTCACAAAGGCTGTCAAGGGCATGATCCCCGACACCACGATCGGCCGTCAGGCTCTGACCAGACTCAGAGTTTACGCAGGTCCCGAACACAAGCAGGCCGCTCAGAAGCCCGAGCTTCGTGAATTCTAAGAAAGGAGATTAAAATAATGTACGAAACCAATCCGTTCTTCTACGGCACCGGCCGCAGAAAGAAATCAGTTGCCCGTGTCAGAGTTTACGCCGGCACAGGTAAGATCACAATCAACGACAGAGACATTGACGATTATTTTGGTCTCGAAACTCTTAAGCTTATCGTCCGTCAGCCCCTCGCACTCACAGGCACGACGGAAAAGTTCGATATCGTTTGCCGCGTCAATGGCGGTGGCGTAACCGGTCAGGCCGGCGCTATCCGTCACGGTATCTCAAGAGCTCTTCTTCAGTATGACGAAGAACTTCGTCCGGCTCTCAAGAAGGCAGGCCTTCTCACTCGTGACCCGAGAATGAAGGAAAGAAAGAAATACGGTCTCAAAGGCGCTCGCCGTGCACCGCAGTTCTCAAAGAGATAATTTCTCAATTTCAAACCCCCGTTTCCGAAATTCGGAAACGGGGGTTGTTTTTACCCCTTCTTTTTTGAATAAATATCAGATAGCTATTTCGGCAGTAAGGCGGTTGACTTTAATTCATTTACTAAAAAGTAATGTCCACCTGTTTGCCATATCGCACTCTCCTTTTTAACCTTACTAACCTTATAATACCATAATCGGGTTTTAATGTAAACTTATTGTTGAAAAATGCGGCGGGCGGTCGTATAA
>USMJ01000101.1 GCA_900555805.1 uncultured Oscillospiraceae bacterium
CCCGCCGCCGGCGACCGCACGGGGTTCGATGCCCCGTGCGGTCGCAAAGAAGTCCGATTTTTATGAATTGTGCAATCGGGGAAGTTACATCTGCCTTTCGGTTTCTCCTGCGGAATTCAAGTCTGTTCGCTATCTCTCCGTCGGCACTGACCGCGCCGACTGCTTTCTTCTCCACCGACCTTCGGCTCGCGCACGCAAGCCTGCTCTCGCCTCCCCTATCGAAATTTTCCAAACTTTTTTCCAAAACCCTCTTGACAAGTGAACGCTCGTTTACTATAATGCAGGTAAACGAGCGTTCACTTTTGGAGGTTTATATGAAATACACAAAGGAAAATATACTTCTTGCGGCTCTTGAGCTGTTCTCGGCAAACGGTTATGAAGCGACTTCCGTCAGCGACATAGCCTCAAAACTCGGAATAACAAAAGGCGCACTTTATAAGCACTATAAGAGCAAGCAGGATATATTTGACAGCATACTTGAAAGAATGGAACAATACGACGCCGAAGGAGCGAAAGATTTTGACCTGCCCGAAGAGGTTCTCGCCGAAGCCGAAGAGAAATACCGCTCAGCCAAAACGGAGGATGTTATCGGTTTCGCTCTAGACCGTTTCCGCTATTGGACGCAGGAAGAATTTCCCTGCATGTTCAGAAAAATGCTTACGCTGGAGCAATACCGGAGCGAAGAGATGAGCCGGCTTTACAATCAATACTTAGTCTCGGGACCTCTCGAATACACCGTCGACCTTTTTGTCTCAAACGGTACTGAAAGTCCTGTCAAAAAGGCAACCGAGCTTTACTCCGCCATGTTTCTCTACTACGGAATATATGACGGAGCGAAAGACAAGTCTAAGGCAATATCCGCCTTTGAGGAACATATTGACAGCCTCGCCGAAAGTTGGGGCGTACCGAAAAAAGAAACGCGCGAATAATTATCTATTAAGGAGAGTTCAAAATGAATTACGAACTAAGCAAGAAATATGACACACCCGAATTACAGTCAAAAATCATGGGGCCAAACCCCGTCAAACTCGAAGAAGAACTTCTGCTCGGCCACAAAATCCCTAAGGGCGCGGTCGTTTGCGACCTCGGAAGCGGTCAAGGGCTGACCTCCGTCTTTCTCGCCAAGGAATACGGCTTCACGGTCTACGCCGCCGACCTTTGGAGCGACCCCGAAGAAAACAGAGTTTTCTTCAGCGAAATGGGCTTGTCAGAGGAACAGATAATCCCCGTCAAGGCGGACGCAACAGCTCTTCCGTTCAACAAGGAGTTCTTCGACGCCGTCGTCAGCACGGATTCCTACAACTATTTCGGAAGAGATCCCGAATATCTTGACGCGAAACTTTTGCCGTTCGTCAAAAAAGGCGGTCTCATCTATATCGCAATCCCCGGAATGAAAAAGGACTGCCACGACAATCTGCCGAAAGAGCTTCTGCTCTCATGGACGCCCGAACAGCTCGAATATATGCATGACGTCGACTACTGGAAAAACATAGTTTCGATGAGCAAGGACAGCGAGGTCGTTTCCGTCAAGGAGATGGAAAGCAACGACGAGGTATGGGCAGACTGGCTCAAGCAGGAAAACGAATACGCCATAGGCGACCGCAAGTCAATGGAAGCAGGCGGCGGAAAATATCTGAACTTCATTTCGATAGTTTTACGCAAGAAATAATTACGTAACGGGCGAACAGCCGCGATTATACAAATCACGGCTGTTTTTCGAAGATTGCTATACTATTATATATAACAGGCAAAAGCGAACCCTCCGAACAGATCGGAGGGTTAAAAAGTTTATTTGCCTAACTTCGATATAAGCTTTTCGACAACGGCAAGAACCGTTCTCGTGACTTTCGCAAGGATGTTCCAGACTGTCGAAGCGAGCTTGTTCTTGAGGCTTGATCCTATGCCGTCTCCGTCTGAGTCTGTGAGTTTTCCCGAGTAGTTATCCGTGACCGAGAAGCTGTAGGTTCTCGCTTTTTCCATGCAGTAGTTGTCGCTTTCGCAATACTTGATCGTGACTTTTCCGCTTGTGACATTCGCCGTGTTTATGTCTAAAATGAGACATTCGCCCGACGAAAGAACTATCGGAAGCTTTTCGCTCGACTTGACCTCCGCGCCGTCGACCGAGATCTCGGTAATGAGTACGAAGTTCTTGGTTGCGGTGTTTTTGATGACGAGCTTGCCGCTTCCGCCCTGAACGGCGTATAAGCAGTTGGTGTCGGCGAACACAGCCGCGACATCCTTGTTCGGGTCGTCGCTCTGCATAAACTGCGGGAATTCAGCGCTGCACCATGCGTCGGTCAGCTCGTTCGTGTAAAGCAGGGTCTCGAGAAGCTTGAGCGAGTTGGGCGCCCATTCGCTCTGACCGTGATAGCGTTCGTTGATTATCCATGTTCTTTCGGGGATGAAGCCCGTCGAAAGGTCGATCGTTCTGTCGGGAGAAATGAGATTTTTGCCGTCGAAAGCGACCTTCTGAACATAGTCGTTTCCGAAGGCGTTCTCCTCGTTCACGCAGTACGCGCCGCATGACGACGAGAGGTTAACGATGCCGTCGGACTGGATTTTTGTTCCGGTGACGAGGTTTATTCCCGAGCAGGAAACTATTGAAACGTCCGTTCCGAAGTCGGCGGCGCGTCTGAGCGTTGCGCTGACTTCGCGCATGTAGCCGTTTCTGACCTTGAGCGCGTCCGAAACGATGACTTCGTTTCCGTCGTCGCTGAAATAGTTTTTGACGACCTCGTCGAATTTATCCGCCGGAACCATTTCGAGGTACGCGGGAGAGTTCTTTGCTATCGGGAGAATAGTGCTGAGCGCGACCGATTTTAAGATCTTATTTGCCGGCTCGTCAACCGTGTCGGGGACAACGGCGGCGAGAACTTCGGAAAGATCAAGCTCGGTGTGAATGATATTTTCAAGAAGATCTATAAGCGTGTCGATATCGAGATTATATATTTCGCTCTTGTCATTAAGAAGATCCGAAACAAAGTATGATCCCTCGAAAATGGGGTTGTCAAAGACAAGATTTTCCACATAGCCTTTGTCGGCGTACTTATAAAGATATTGAGCGACGGCGACGCTTCCCTGGCTTAAGCAGTAAACGCTGACCTTGTCGTGGCCCGTATAGGTTCTGACCTGTTCTATATAGTCAAGCATCAGGTCAGCGACCTTATCGCCCGAAAGCCGCCAGTCATAGAGAAAGTTGAAAACGTGATCGCCGCCCAGACGCTCCGCCGCCGACTTCATGTCAAGAAAATCGGAGTCGCCGTAGGGTATGTATTTCGTCGCGTTGTTTTTCACGAAGCCGTCGTATGACGTATCTTCGGCTGAGGAATATATCGGCTTCAGTTCATGGACGGACGAGCCGTCGGCGTTCATTCTGATAGGCTCTATCAGTTCGCTGATGACAGCCTGAGCGAACGGCATGAGATTTTTTATGTCTAACTTGGACAGATTGTTTTTGACTATACCGAGCGCCGTTTCCGCGGTGAACGGGAACGCAACGCTTTCCGAGCCGTCTTCGTTGACCTGAACGAGGGTCGTCGCGCCGAAACCGGAGACCATGATGACGGGCGTCTTGCCGCAGTCGCAGCCGTCTTTCGCAAAGGCGAGCGAGGCCGTCGGAATCATGAGAGCCAAGGCGAGAACGAGACTCACGATAACTGAGAATGTCTTTTTCAATTCAATTTCCACCTTTCGTGATTTAACGACAATATTTGCTACATAAAAGTATACCAATATTATACAAAAAAATCAACGGTTATTTGTCCTCTTTTTTGCGGTACACGCGAACTCGGTGCTTAATTGCGGTCTCCGCCCCCTGCCGCGCGATGTGCTGTTGACGGCTTCCGTCAAGCGAGTTATAATATAAATACCGAGATCAAATTTTACTAAATAGGTGTACCAAGTGGTACAAAATATCAAAAATAAGGAGTGAAAACTATGGCAACATCAATCGAATATATAGAATTCGTCTGCGAACATATAAACAAATTCGGAGCGGTCAGATATAAAAAGATGTTCGGAGAATATATGGCTTATCTGAACGACAAGCCGATACTGACCGTTTGCGACAACACTGTTTTTGTCAAGAAGCTTCCGAAAATCGAAGATATAATGTCCGGCTCGGAATGCGGATATCCGTATGACGGAGCTAAGGAGAGCTATATTCTTGATATCGAGAACAGCGAACTGCTTGACAGGCTTATCCCTGTTCTTGAGGAGATCACGCCTGTTCCGAAACCGAGGAAGAAGAAATCATGACAGGGGCGCACATGAAAAGGGCGATAGTCATCGGCTGTCCCGGAAGCGGAAAAAGCACATTTTCAAGAGCTTTGCGTGACCTTACGGGCATACCGCTGATACATCTCGACGCATTATACTGGAAGCCGGACAAAACGACGGTCACGAGAGAAGAATTCGACGAAAAGCTTAACGCTGCCATGAACAACGAAAGCTGGATAATCGACGGAAATTTTCAGCGAACGCTCGAAACGCGCATAGAGAGATGCGACACGGTGTTCTTTCTCGATATTCCGACAGATGTCTGTCTTGACGGAATAAACTCGCGAAAAGGTCAGCCGAGATCGGATATGCCTTGGGTCGAGAACGAGGACGAGACCGACAACGAACTTGAAGATTTCGTCAAAGCTTTCGAGACCGACGGCAAGCCGTTTATACTGACGCTCTTGAAAAGGTATCCCGACAAGAAAGTGTATAAATTCACAAGCAGGGCAGAAATAGATAAATTTTTGTATAATATGAGACATAATGAGGTGTAGCTATGAGAAGAAAAGACAGAGAAGTTACGGATTTCAAGAAGATAGTTTTCATACTGAACGACTGCGACTGCTGCCGTTTGGGTCTTGTTGACGAAAAAGGACGGGCTTATATCGTCCCGATGAATTTCGGCACTGAAACAGACGGTGAAAGACTTTCGCTTTATTTTCACTGCGCAAACGAGGGCAAGAAGCTTGATATTATGAGAGCGAATTCTGCCGTCTCGTTTGAAGCCGACACAAAAGGCGAACTAACCAAGGGCGACATAGCCTGCGCGTATTCGTATAATTACAGATGCGTTATGGGCGAGGGAAAAGCCGAGATCCTCACGGACAGCGACGAAAAGCTCCGAGGGCTCAACAGCATAATGCGCTGCTATTCGGGAAAATCCGATTGGGAGTTTCTGCCCGAGATGCTTGAAAGGGTATGCGTGATAAGGGTCAGGGTCGACAGCCTGTCCTGCAAGGAACATATGTAAATCTGTGTGTAAATTCGGATAGCGGGGAGTGAGATCGCGGCAAAAGGTTTCCCCGACGGGGAAACCGCCGCAAGCCGCCGCAGCGGCTTGCGGCGC
>USMJ01000102.1 GCA_900555805.1 uncultured Oscillospiraceae bacterium
ATAGGCATACCTGCAGTGACAACGCCGAGCAGCGGAACGTGGTGAACGTTTTCCGCCTGACCCATTATTCTGATCGAACGCTTGAGCATGGGGTCGCGCTGAATATATCCCTTTTCCTCGAGAGCGTCAAGATTATTCTGAACGGACGACGTCGACTTAAGCCCTACCGCAGAGCATATCTCCCTGACCGAGGGCGGAACGTTCGTCACCGAAAGTCTTTCTTTTAAAAAGTCAAGTATTCTGGCTTGATTTTCGCTGAGATCCTGCATAGATTTCTACCTCCACCGATAATTTTATTCCGAAATATAATAATTACACCAATACATATCCCTTTTCGCAAGTATTATAACACACTCTTCCGGAAAAAGCAAACATTTGTTTGTCAAAATTGTTAATTTTTTCGGATATTCGGAAAAAAGTGAGAATTTTAGATTACGGCTGTGCTTTTGTATAGCCGTGAGCGCAAATCCGACAATACAAATCTTCCCTAAGCACTCGGTCGGGGTACATAAAAACATATAAATTTGTCGGTCGTTTTACGGCGGCGTTTGGGTTTGTTCGCCTTGACAACCGACGGTTTAGAATATAAAATATATATGTTCGGCTTTTCGCCGAAAGTATAATATTCAGTAATCGGGGACTTAAATATGAGTTTTGATCAGATATCCGAAGCGTTCGGATATACTTTTATGAGAAACGCGCTGATCGGCGGCGTTTTGATTTCGCTTTGCGCCGCTTTGCTCGGCGTCTGTCTTGTTTTGAGAAGATTTTCGATGATCGGCGACGGACTTTCCCATGTCGGCTTCGGCGCGATAGCCGTTGCCGCCGCGGCAGGCGTTGCGCCGCTTAAAGCCGCCGTTCCGATAGTCATTATCGCCGCCGTGTGTCTGTTGAGAATCAACGAATCGGGCAAGATTAACGGCGATTCCGCCATAGCCGTCATATCGACGGGTTCGCTCGCTGTCGGCGTTATAGCGGCGAGCCTTTCGGGGTCGAATGTCGACCTGAATAACTATATGTTCGGCTCGATACTCGCGATGAAGACTTCGTATGTCATCATCAGCGCGGCTCTGACCGCCGTCGTTCTGTTCATGTATCTGTTTTTGTATAACCGCATATTCGCCATGACTTTCGATGAGAATTTTGCTAAGGCGATCGGCCAGAAAACTAAGCTTTATACTACGCTGATAGCCGTCCTGACCGCCGTGACCGTCGTTGTCGGAATGCAGATGATGGGTGCGCTTTTGATGTCGAGCTTTATAATTTTCCCGGCGCTCATCGCCATGCGGCTTTGCAGGAGCTTCAAGTCGACCGTTGCGGTTTCGGCTGCGATATCCGTCGTGACCTTTACGCTCGGCCTGTTCGTCTCGTTCTATATGAACACCCCTGCCGGCGCGACCGTTGTCGCCGTCGATCTCGTTCTGTTCATCGCGGCGGGGCTCGCGGCGAGACTTCGGAGGGCTTGAAATGCTCGAAAAAATAAAAGAAAAATGCATATGGGACCGCCTCGCCGAGACCGAAAAGCCGATCGTGCTTTACGGAATGGGCAACGGCGCTGACATGATAATTGACCGCCTTGAGAAAATCGGAGCGGAATTTTGCGACATTTTCGCGTCCGATGAGTTCGTCCGAGGCCACTCGTTCCACGGAAAGACCGTATTGAAATACTCCCAAGTCTGCGAAAAATATGAAGATTTCATAATTCTGATGACCTTTGCCGTCCATGATAAGGGTACGCTCGAACGAGTGCGTGAGATAAGTTCGCGACACGAATTGTTAGCTCCGACAGTGCCGATAGCCGGCAAGGGCATTTTCGACCTTGACTATATCAGGGAACATGAGAGCGAATTCGACCTTGCCTATAATATGCTCACCGACGAGAAGTCGAAAAAGACATTTGTCGATGTTCTGAATTTCAAGATAAGCGGCAAAATCGAATATCTGTTTGACTGTCAGAGTGAAAAGAGCGAAGTCTACGACGAAATTTTACGCCTCGGAGAAAGTGAGACGATCGCGGATCTCGGCGCGTACGACGGAGACACAATAAGAGAGTTTCTTGAGTTCTCGGACGGGAGATATGATAAAATTTACGCCTTTGAACCCGACAGCAAAAATTTCAAAAAGCTCAAAAGAAAAACGGCGGAGCTTGAAAATATCGAATATTTCAACGCCGCCGCGTGGGATAAAAACGAAGCCCTGTTTTTCGACAAAAAAGCAGGCAGAAATTCACACCAAAGCGAGTCCGGGGAGAAAGTTGACGCTCTCGCCTTGGACAGCGTCGCGGACAATGTGACCTTCATCAAAATGGATGTCGAGGGGGCGGAGGAAAAGGCTCTTCTCGGAGCGAAAAAACTGATAAAGAACTGCAGACCGAAGCTGTATGTCTGCGCTTATCACCGAAACGAGGATGCGTTCAATCTTCCGACGCTGATAAAAAGCATCTGCCCCGAGTATAAGATCTATTACAGGCATCATCCGTATATCCCTGCGTGGGAGAGCAATTTCTACTGCGTATGCGACAAATGACAGCGAATATCGCAAAGCTGTTCCCGCTAATTTTCAGATAAACTCACACCGTATCCCATTTGGGGTACGGTCTATTTTTCCTACGAAGTGTCCATGCGTGTGTGACGGTTTGGATAAGTTTGGGGTGTGGTGTGGTTGAGGCAAAACCGCCGCTTCGCTTGCAAAGCGGCGTGCCGCAAGGCGAAGCCTTTCGGCGGTTTTCGGTCCGAAAACCGTTTTGCCGTCCTGCCTTTAGATGAACGTCGGACTTTCTGATCAAACCAAAACGAGACTTACCTTTAGCTGTCATTCGCGCTTTTTTCACTTAATGTCGATATCCCGTCGCTGCGCTCCCGACGCAAGCGTCGTATCGCTGATTGTGCAGCAGGCAAACGCGGCGATAAAGGACAGCGCGGTACGGGTGGCAAAAGCTCCGCTTTCAGCGGAGCGCGGCATGCCGCGGTTTCCCCGTCGGGGAAACCTTTTGCCGTTAAGTCTCTGCATACTCACACAGGCAAAGCTCCGACAACGCCGAACTTCGCGAGCATTCTCGCCGCTTCGGCTATCGGAAGTCCCATGACGGTGAAAAAGTCGCCGTCTATTCTTTCGACGAGCATACTGCCCAAGCCCTGAGCGCCGTACGCTCCGGCTTTATCCATGGGCTCTCCCGTTTCGACATAGGCGTTTATAAGTTCATCCGAAAGCTCATGAAAATAGACATCCGTGCGGCTTGTGAGCGACAGTGTTTTCTCTTTTGAATAAACGCAAAGCCCCGTGTAGACTTGGTGCTCCCTGCCCGAAAGAGCCTTGAGCATGGCGGCGGCTTCCTGCTTGCCGTGCGGCTTTCCGAGGATTTTTCCGTCGAGAACGACTATCGTGTCCGAACCTAAAACAACGGCGTCGGGACATTCTTTGAGTACGCTTTCGGCTTTCTGCTTCGCCAAGTCTTCGGCGACCGCCTCGGTCGGGGTCGAGGGATCAACTTTCTCGTCGATGTCAGCCGGGCGTACCTCATATTCAAAGCCGGCGGCGGTCAGAAGCTCTTTTCTTCTCGGCGAACCCGACGCTAAAACAAACCTCACGCCGTCACCCCCTTGAGCATGGCGGTCTTGAGTATGGCCGTCTGGGTCTTTCCGTCGACGATCTCGCCGTTCATGACCATTTCGACCGCCTTTTTGAGCGGTATTTTTTCAACATTGAGGAATTCGTCCTCGTCGAGATGCTGTTTCGTGGCGATAAGATTTTCGGCGAGATAGATGTGGATTATCTCGCTGCAATAGCCCGGCGTCGGGTAGAATTTTCCGAGCGACTGCATCTTTTCGGTCGTCACGCCTGCCTCCTCGCCGAGCTCGCGAAGTCCGGCTTCGTAGGGGTCCTCGCCCTTTTCGAGCTTGCCTGCAGGCAGCTCCAAAACATCCTCGCGATATGGGTAGCGAAACTGTCTGACGAAGAGCAGCTCGCCATCCTTTGTCAGCGGAACGACGCAGACTCCGCCGTGATGATAGACGACCTCTCGCTTCGCCGTTCTTCCGTTCGGCAGGAGCGCCTCGTCGCAGTTGACCGTGATTATTTTTCCGCTGTAAATAACATTTTCTTTCAGCGTTTTCTCTTCAAGTTCCATGAATATCACTCCCGAAAAAATTTCTTCGTTCATTATATATTTCGCCGCCCGATTTGTCAATCTCGGCATAGTTTTCCTTTCCTTCGCATAAATATCAAACAACGTGGAATTTCGCCTTTCCCGAATATTTTTTGCGGTACGCTCCGAGTGAGCGGTGATTTCACCTCTTGTCCTCAATCGAAGCCTAAGACTATTTTGGGGTACGCTCGGAGTAAGATAATAGGAGAAACATTATGCTCGATTTTTCATGCGGCTTTAACTATGATATAAGCAAGCTCTTTGTCGAAAAACTTACACAAAAATATGACTTTCTGCGCTGCTCGGTCATCGGCAGGACGTATACAGGCAGGGGGATATTTTCGCTCTCACTCGGAAACGAGCTGAACTGCGCTCTCATTGTCGGCGGCGTTCACGGCTGCGAATGGCTGACCTGTCTTGTGATATATAAATACATATCTGCTCTTTGCGACGCGGTTCAAAGCGACGGCTTCGTTTCGTCGATAAAGATATCGTCGCTTCTGGATAAATTCGGAGTGACATTCGTCCCATGTCTCAATCCCGACGGAACGGAGATAGCCGTCAGAGGTCTTGAGGGAGCGGGAAATATGCGCCATATAACGGAGAAGATACCATGCGACGATTATTCGCGCTGGAACGCAAACTCTATAGGCGTCGATCTCAATCACAACTTCAACGCCGAATGGAAAAAAGCGAGAATGCTCGAAATAGAAAACGGCATACTTTCAAGCGCGCCGAGACAGTTCGGCGGATTTTCGCCTGAGAGCGAACCCGAAACAAAGGCAGTAACAGAGCTTTGCCGCCGAAAGAAGTTCAGAACGGCGACCGCTTTTCATTCGCAAGGCGAAGAAATATACTGCGGCTTTATGGGGAAAGAGCCCGTCAAGTCGCAGATGATGGCGAAGATACTCGCCTGCTCATGCGGATATAAAATCGTCGAGAACGACGGGCTTGCTTCATACGCCGGCTTCAAGGACTGGTTCATCTCGGAATTTTCGAAGCCTGCGTTCACATTCGAAATCGGCAAGGGCGAAAATCCGCTTCCGCTTTCGGATCTCGACGGAATATACAACCGCCTTGAAGAAGCGATGACGCTATTGATGCTGATGTAGGGCGTATGGGGAAAGACAGTGCCGGAGGGAAGTTCGCGGCAAAGGGTTTCCCCGACGGGGAAACCGCCGCAAGCCGCCGCGG
>USMJ01000103.1 GCA_900555805.1 uncultured Oscillospiraceae bacterium
GTTTTGCCGTCCCGCCTCTTGATGAGGGTCGGACTTTCTGCTTAAGTTCCGATTGCAAAGGTCGGCCGATGGGACATCTTTTAATGCCGAAATTCAGATCGTGTACAACCGTGAATCAGATATCACTTTAAAACCGACATATAAACTTCCCGAAGCACTCACCGACTCGTACATATTATCAAAGCCACTCGTTTTTCAGAGTGGCTTTGTTTCATTTTCCGCAGAAGATTTTGATCGCCTTGTTCGTGAACTCGGCTGTTCCCGAGCCGCCGACTTTGTCAATGTTTGCGGTGAAGTCATCGCCGCAGGCATACATTTCGCCGAGGCTCAGCAGAATTTCATCGGTGCAGTGGTAGTAATGCTCGGTGATGAAATCCCGCAACTTTTTCACAAGATTTTGAGCGCGCTCGTCAGACGGGTCGCCGCCGCGAAGCTCCCCGAGTTCGGCGAATATGCCCATGAGTCCGGCATTCAGCGCCTTTTGCTGCTCGTTTGTTCTGCCTTTTGACTTGTGTTCGTATTCCTTGAACGCCTCGGTTTTGCCCCATTCTTCTTTTGCTTTCTTGGCGTATTCGTCCGTTTTTCTCGTGTCAAATGCTGAAAAATCCATTTTTGACGCTCCTATCGTTTTTATTCCGCAGGCGAGTTCGATTAGATTTTCAAGCCGCTCCTTTTTTAGCTTCAGCAGTTCGATCTGCTGCTCCAGTGCCTTGTCTCTGTCGAACGACGGGCTTTCAATGATGGCTTTTATGTCTTTGAGCGGAAATTCCAATTCCTTGAAAAACAAGATTTGCTGCAGTGCTTCGAGCGCTGTATCGTCATACAGCCTGTAGCCTGCCCGGGTGTATTCCGTCGGCTTCAGAAGCCCGATTTTGTCGTAATATTGCAGGGCGCGTATACTTACTCCTGTCATTTTCGCGACCTCGTTGACGGTCATCATGCGCATCCCTCCTTGCGGTGATTTAATGATAGACTATTACGCTGCGTCAGAGTCAATAGGTTTTTCAAAAAAATTAAAAAAGCCGCAAGCGTCGCTCACGGCTTTCGTATCGCTTATTCGGGCAGCTTGCAGACGTCCACCCATTTTTTATATCCGGAATATTTTTCCATCTCCGGGATCGTCAGCTCGATTGCGCTGTTGCCGCTTCCACAGGCGGGGAACACTGTCTCGAACCGCTTGAGGCTCTCGTCGAGATAGACCTCGACGCCATCGTTTATTGCGAATGGGCAAACTCCGCCGACCGCGTGGCCTATGAGCGACTCGACCTCGTCGAACGCCAACATCTTCGCCTTGACGTGGAATTCGTCCTTGTATTTTCTGTTGTCGATTTTCACATCGCCTGCCGCGATGATGAGGATCGCGCCGTCGCCGACCTTGAACGACATTGATTTTGCGATTCGCGCGCCATCGACGCCGAGCGCCTGCGCGGCCAGATCGACCGTCGCGCTTGAGACGTCGAACTCGCGGATTCTGTCCACCATGCCGAACTGTCTGAAATATTCTCTGACTTTTTCGATTGCCATTTTTGTGGTCTCCTTTGCTTTGGGGTACGATTTAGTGACTGCTTTCGGTAAGTATTACCTCGGCTTGAAAATCCGATAGAAACCCAACTATGCCCAAAACAGGCATAGCCTTATCGGTATAGTTTAACGGTTAGCCGAACACGATAAAGCCTGCTCGCGCGACCTTACATTCAGTCAATGATTCGCTTTAACATTTTGTCGATACCGGCGTTTATGATGTCGGTGTCGGCGAGCTCGATAGCGCCCTTGTCGGCTAAAGCCGCTGTCTTCGGGTCTATCGGAAGCTTTGCCAAAACGGGGAGACCGTATTCGGCGGCTGTCTCATCGACCTTGCTTTCGCCAAAGATATAATGCTTCTTGTGACAGTCGGGACACTCGAAATAGCTCATATTCTCAACAATTCCGAGGATGGGTATGTTCATAAGCTCAGCCATGTTAAGAGCTTTCTTGACTATCATGGAAACAAGATCCTGCGGAGTTGCGACAACGACAATGCCGTCAACGGGGAGATTCTGGAACACCGTCAAAGCAACATCGCCCGTTCCTGGAGGCATATCGACGAACATATAGTCAACATCGCCCCATGCGACCTCAGTCCAGAACTGTTGAATAACACCGCTTATAACAGGGCCTCTCCAGACAACAGGGGAGTCGTCCTTTTCAAGAAGCAGGTTTATCGACATAGCCTTTATTCCGGTCGTTGTTACCTTGGGAAGAAGACCCGTGGCGTCTGCCTCGGCTCTGCCCTTTATTCCGAATATCTTCGGAATAGACGGACCCGTTACGTCCGCGTCGAGAACCGCCGTCTGCTTGCCTCTTGCCTGCATAGCTGTTGCGAGAAGAGCCGTGACTGATGATTTGCCTACGCCGCCCTTTCCGCTGACGACGGCTATAACCTTCTTTACGTCGCTGTATTCGTTTTGCTTGAGTCTCATATCCTCATGCTCGCAGCTTGACGAGCAGTCAGAGCAATTGCCATTGCAATTTTCACTCATTTTCAGCACCTCTTTGTAATTTTTTTGTATTTCTTAATTTAATAAAGAACTCTGTTAATGCGTTTGAACATTCCTCTTCCATAAATCCGCCTATGATCTCGGGCTTATGATTAAACGGAAGTTCAAACATATTTGTGACCGAACCGCAGCATCCGGCTTTTTTGTCATATGCTCCGAACACAAGCCTGCGGATCCTCGAATTTATTATCGCGCCGCAGCACATAGGACACGGCTCAAGAGTGACGAACATCTCGCACTCCCAAAGTCGCCAGCCTCCCAAGTTCTTGCAGGCGGCGTTTATCGCCTCAATTTCGGCGTGGTATAATGCGTTTTTTCCTTTTTCGCGGCGATTTCTTCCTGTTCCGACTATCTCGCCGTTTCTGACGATAACAGCGCCGACCGGGACTTCGCCCTCGTCGCTTGCCTCTTTGGCGAGAGCCAGAGCGTACCGCATAAAATCATTATCGTTCATATCGAAATATAATAGTGTGTATACCAGCAGAGCGCAAGGAACGCGAGTATCATCGGGACATTGAGAAGATAGGCTTTCGCCCGCTCTTTCTTCGTCAGCAGGCTCTTTCGGCCGTTCGTCGAAACGCCGCCTCTGCGCAGGAAGAAGAACGCAAGGCAGACGATTCCGAGGCCGATAACAGCGAAGATCACAACGCCGCCGAACTTGTTGGCGACGCTCTCGCCGTATACCTCATTGATGTATGATAAGCCGCCCGATATGGCGTTGTTGAACATGTGGATGAAAATTCCCGTCCAGAGGGAACCTGTCGTTACCGTGAAATATCCTATCGCGAGACCTGCGACGAAAGCGAACGGCGCCTGAATAAGATTGCAGTGAGAGAAGCCGAAGATTATCGCCGCCATCGTTATGGCGAAGCCGTCGCCGTATTTTCTAAGCGGCTGCATGATAACGCCGCGGAAGCTGATCTCTTCAATGACCGCCGCGACCACCGTCAGGCGCATCAGATATATAACAAGCTCAAATCCCGAAGTCGGTGGAGACATATCGGGCGAAGTCAGCTTGAGACCTATAAACTCCAAAAACTCCGTGAGGTACGCGGTCAGATAGCTGCCTATAAGACACAGCGCAACCCCGGCGGGTACGGCAAGAACGGAAAGCAGGGTATCGTTCGGCTTCCCGAGGGGAAGAATCTCATATTCCGAGCGCTTTTTCTCGATCGCTCCGCCTATCAGGAACGGAGTGCATATCGAAAACAGCGTGATGAACATTCCCGCCGCCTGCTGAAACAGAACATCGGTCGCGTAAAGCTCCTGAAGCCCGAAAAGATAGAGTACCAGCGTCAGCAGCTCCTGCATCAGAAGAAAGCCCAAAATGCATGAGCCTGCCAGAATGCCGTATCTCTTCAGCTCTGACTTGCCGAGCACCCTCAAGGTGTGTTTCACGTCAAAGCCCGTTTCTCTCGATAAAGCGTCATAGTCCATAATATTTCACCTACTTCGCATAAATCATGCCGATGATTCTGTTGACGGCCCTTATCGGCAGCACTTTCGAAAGCGAGACGAGGAATTTATACTGCGCGCCGACCGTCGAAAGCGGCTTCGGGTTCTTCGCTTCGGCGAGCCTGTATATCTTCTTAGCTATCGACTCGGGCGTCATGCCGTTCTGTTCGTCATGTTCCATTGTCGAAACGCTCTTTTGAAGTACGCCGCGGTAGAGATCGTCGCCGTCAACGCTCTTCTCTCTCGCGGCTGTGAAGCCCGTCTTGACGTCGCCGGGCATAACGGCGCAAACCTTTATCCCGAACGGGCGAAGCTCGTTGGCCATAGCGAGCGTCAGCGAGTTGACCGCCGCCTTGGACGCCGAATAGAAAGCCTGAAACGGAATCGAGAGAGGAGCCGCGAGCGAGCTGACATTGACGATAGTTCCGCCGCCGTTTTTTCTCATATATTTGACCGCTTCGTTGGAGCAGGCGACAGTTCCGAAGAAGTTGACGTCGAACTGTTTTTTCGCCTGTTCGAGCGTGGTGAATTCCGCCGCGCCGGAGATGCCGAAGCCTGCGTTGTTGACTAAGACGTCGATTTTTCCCGACCGTTTCATGACCTCAGCGAAGGCATTTTTAACACTGTCTTCGTCCGTCACGTCGCAGGTAATGTGTTCGATTTCAATGCCGTCTGTGTCTCTGCGGCTGAATTCGTAGACATCATATCCGTTTACCAAGAACGTTTTTGCCGTCGCGAGACCTATTCCGCTGCTGCCGCCGGTGACTATAACTGTTTTCATTTTTCCCACCTCTTCGATGATTATTGATTCATTACATTATATTGCATTTTTCGTGCAAATACAAGAGACAGCTATCAATTATAATAAGATTAATTTTTGGTACGCCCGAATCGGTGCTTCGGGCAAAATTCTGCTCGGCGTATGAGCCTTTCGGGTGAGGGAAGCGCCGAAACGGAAGCGGAAACTCTGCCAAAAGTAAAAGGTATGCCGATAAGGGCTTTGCCCGTATCGGCAAGGCAAGCCCGGTTCTGACATGAAATTCACCCTCGGGTTCGGAATATGATCTCGGCGAAGTCCGGCGGCACTATACCGCGCCGCCTCGTCCGTGCGCCTTATCTCACTCGCATATACCGCAAGAAAAGACGGCAGATAGACATGCACCGCTATAAATTTCATCTGAAAATAAATAAATCCGCCTTGTGCTTGACAAGACGAACGGATTTGTATATAATATAGCTGAAAGGTAACCGTAAAAAGCGGTTAGCGTTCGTTTTGGTTTATTTATTTAAAAACAACCGTCACTTAGCCGAGTGGCGG
>USMJ01000104.1 GCA_900555805.1 uncultured Oscillospiraceae bacterium
CGAAAATCCGGGAAATAGCTTTCGGCAAGCACAAACCAAAGCGTACGCAAAGAATGTTTCGGTATAGAATATCAAAAATATGACTAAATATCCAACACATATATTTATACTGTTGATTATTTTTATAAATAGTAAATAATTTATTGACAAATAACGAACTTTGTATTAAAATTAATTACGAAGTGACGAAGCGGAAATATCATGACGCTGTTTAAGCTGTGACTTACCGTTTCGCGACGGAAAAATTTTTAGATGGAGGATTTTATCACATGAAGAAAACGGCAAAAAATTTCTTTGCGTTGCTGCTTGCGGCTTTGATGATCGCGAGCGTAATGCCTTTCTCGGCGGCAGCTGAGGAAGAATTCACTTTACACTTTAGGTTCCTTAAGGAAAACTACAACCCGAACACACATCAATACGATGACATCTATGCTTGGGTAGACGGTTATAGCGGAACGCCTGCGGGCGAACTCACCATTCCCGACGAGGCTGAGGGAAACCCCGTTGTCGGCGTCTGGTATAACACCTTTAAAGGCGCAGACAAGATAACCAAGATCAATTTCGGTAAGAATATGCACTACATTTTAGACAGTGCATTTGAGGGTTGTACGGGTATCACGGAACTGACTATTCCCGGAAAGATCATGAATATCGAAAAAAATGCATTTTTAGGATGCACTTCGATTAAAAATCTCGTGCTCGAAGAGGGCGTTACGAATGTTGGTGAAGCCGCTTTCAAGAATTGCACTTCGCTTGAGACCGCAGTTCTTCCCGAGAGCCTGGAGAGACTTAACAGCTTTGAGAACTGTTCATCTCTTAAGTCTATCGTCATACCGAGCCGGATTACAGATATCAACGGATTCGCAGGTTGTTCTTCACTTGAATCCGTTACAATTCCCGAAACAGCCAGAACGATTCGGTGTTACGCTTTCAAGGGCTGTTCTTCTCTTAAAAGTATAGTTATCCCTGAGCGTGTTCGCTATTTCGAATTTGAATCTTTCAAAGACTGCACAGCTTTAGCTGATATAACTCTGCTTTCCAGCTGGCTCTGGAAACTGGGCAGTGATATATTCTATAATACAGCATTTTATAACAATGAAGACAACTGGGAAAACGGTGTACTTTATATTAACGAGTTTGTTTTTTCAGCCAAGAAAGATTTGAGTGGTAAAGTTATAATAAGAGATAATACTACCGACCTTGCCGATCGAGCTTTCCAAGGTTGCACAGGAATTACGGAAATGATATTCCCCGAAAGTTTCCACGGAATAGGTTGGGAATCATTAGAAGGTTGCACATCACTTGAAAGCGTCACATTTCTGAGCGATTCGGTAAGTATTGATCAGTTCGGATTTCAAAACTGCTCGTCGCTCAAGGAACTCGTAATCCCGCAGTTTTCCGGATATTTCCATAACAACTCATTTTACGGCTGCTCATCGCTTAAAAGCATTAACGTTGTCAATGATGACTACGGAATTGCGTCTGCTGACGGTGTAATTTTCAGTAATAATGGAAAGACATTGGAATACTGTCCTGAGGGCAAATTAGGAAGAACCTATAAAATTCCCGACGGTGTTGAATGGGTTGCTGATCATGCATTCTATCAGAATCAGAAAATTGAGAATCTTGTGATTCCCGAAAGCGTTACAACCATAGAGGACTATGCTTTCAAAAGAATGAAATCGCTTAAAAAGTTCAATATCCCCAAAGCAATAACTACGATTCCGATGTGTGCTTTTGAGGAATGTACCGCTCTTGAATGGGTGGCTATACCCGATCATGTAACAGTGATCGACGGCAGTGCTTTTGAAGGATGCACCAATCTTCGCTACATAAGGCTTCCCGAAGGCTTGACAAAAATTGGAGGTCGAGCATTTTATGGCTGCCCCGAACTTAAAAAGATAGCGATTCCCGAAAGCATGACCGAAATCGGCGGCATATCTCTGGGCTACCTCCAGTATGAACAGTATAAGCCCGTTATCTACACCGACGGTTTCACTATCTACGGTTACAGCGATTCGGCGGCTGAGAAATATGCCGAAAAAAATAAGCTGGCTTTCGCCGACATAAGTCTCTTTGTTGACGAACCCGAACCCGACTGGGATTTCTCCGAACCCGAACCGGATGTTCCCGAAGAACCCGATGATCCGAAGCCGGAGGAGACCTGTTCCTGCCGCTGCCACAAGGGCGGATTCCAGGGCTTTATGTATAAGATATTCCGAATTTTCTGGAAGATCTTCAGAGTCAATGAGTACTGCGTCTGCGGCGCAAAGCATTATTGATAACACATTTCCGATATTAAGATCGAAATAAAAATTCACGGGCGGCCGCGAGAGCGGTTGCCCGTTTTTCTCGTTATCACCCGAATTATCTTTCGCGGTACGGGCGGGTTACTGCGCGGCGAAACATTCTGCCCGGCCGTAAGTCTCTGCCGCTCGCGCCCGTCGTCCCTCCGGGCGCCGTAATCGCCAAACACGCGCTATGCGCGTGTTTGCCCCGAGAGGGAAGTTTGTGCAGGATTCGGGCCCGGGTTGCAAAAGGTTTCCGCCGAAGGCGGAAACACGCGCGCCGCAGGCGCGCGTCCTTCGCCGCTTCGCGGCGAAGCTTTTGCAACCCTCGCACAGACTAACCGCTGTCGGGGAGACGGGCGAAGCCCGTCTCCGGCGAGCCGAGGGACGCAGGCTCGCGAACGGTTTCGCTCAGACCGAAAATCCGGGAAATAGCTTTCGGCAAGCACAAACCAAAGCGTACCGCAAAGAAACAACCGCGAAAAGCGAAACACAAAAAGAGACGGTTTGACTGATTTTGTCTCGTTTAGTCTATTAGTGTGACAAAATTTCTTGTGTATTTTCAACAAAATTTTCATATTTTGTTAGCAAACTCAATTAAATAATTGACATTTGTTTGACAACAATGTAAAATGTATTAGCAAAAATATTTATTTGGAGGCTTAAGCCATGAAGAAAAAACTCTTCAGCATCGTTCTGGCGCTCGTAATGCTCCTTTCGATGCTCCCGTTGACCGCGTTCGCCGAGTCAACACTGCCCATCGTTGTCGTTTCGGGCTATTCGTCATCTCAGATATATGAGTTCAACGACGACGGAACGATAAAAGACAAAGTCTGGGGACTTCAGGCAGGCGGTATACTCACCGCAATCGCCAAGAGAATACCCGGTCTGACACTCGCTAACCTTGAGTACATGATGAACAAAAATCCCGACAAGATCGAGCAGCAGGTTGCCGACGCGGTCATGGAGATTTTCGCTCATTTTCAGCTCAACCCCGACGGAACGCCGAACTATAACACCGGCACATGGCCCACAGATCCCGCTCAGAGCAATATGGAATACATAAACGCCAATCTTGAGACGGATCCCTATATCAAGGGCACTATCCACGAGAAAAGATATACACCCTACCTTGTTAAGAGACTCGGCGCGGCCAATGTCTATCAGTTCTCATCGGACTGGAGACTGACGGCTATCGAGTGCGCTTTCTCTCTCGCTAAGTATATCAAAGCCGTTAAGGCTTACTCCGGCGCAAGACAGGTCAACATCTTCAGCGAAAGCCACGGCGGTCAGGTCACAGGCACATACTTAAGCCTTTGCTCTATCGTTGATAAGGGCGGCGAGGACGCTTCAAGACTCGCTTCGCTTCTCGGCATAGAAGAATCCGCTCTCAAGGATTACTTCGACCTCGGCGATGTACACAACGCTATAATGAACTCTCCCGCTGTCGGCGGCGTTCAGCTCGCTTATGATTTTATCAAGGGCGGAGATCAGCTCAATGTCGATTATCAGGAAATTATTTCGTTCGTTGAATACGGCAACAATCCGCTTAAGGATATCGTCGGCGGCAACGAGTATGTCTGGGAGTCCGAATATGAGTGGCTCCTCGGCTGCGTTAAGCTTGAAAAGTTCGGAGTACTCGTCAACAACGTTATTCAGAAGCATTGTCTTCCCCTCGTTCTCTCTCTCGGCAGTATGTGGGACTTCCTTGCTCTCGGCTACTATGATGAGATCAAGGCTTCATATCTTGACACAGAAGAGAAGGCTCTCGCCTACGCTCCAATGATCGCAAGATGCGATTACACTCACTATGTCGTTATGGAGAACCTTAACGAAAACCTTACATACGCAAGAAATCACGGCGTAAACGTCAACATTTTCGCCGGCACGGATATCACGACAGCCACAGGCTCTCAGGTCAACGGCGACTGCCTTATCGCCGCTAAGACCGCGGCAGGCGCAAAGACTCTTGACGCCGGCTACCGTTTCAACGACGGCTACAAGACAGATTACAGCGACAGCGCGGTAACCTGCACGGATCCGAGCCACGATCATGTTTCGCCCCGTCTCAATCTCGACGCGGCATACGGCTATCTCCCCGAGAACACATGGTATATCGAGGGTCAGTATCACGCCCAGTATGCATATGACAGCTATGCGTTCTCTCTGACGAATGCTATACTGTTCGACGAGACTGTCAAAGATATATACACAAGCGCAGAATATCCGCAGTTTGAAGTAACATATAACGCAAAGCTCGGACTTCACGCCAAGTTTGATAATTCGGTTTACGGCACTCTGACCAAGGACGACAAGGCTCTTGTTGTCACCAACCTCTCCGAAAAGAGCAACATGGAGATCACGGGCATCAAGGTCGAGGGCATGGACATCAAGTTCGACGACGCTATCGGCAAGACGGTCAAGCTCGGCGAGAGCATTACGCTTCCGTTCTCGGGTGATATCCCCGACGCCGACATGAAGAATGTCAAGATCACGATCTACTTCATCGAGGATAACACCGTTTGTCCGCTTGACAGCAGAACGTTCAACTTCGTCGTCAAGGGCGGACAGCCCATCATGTTCGACACCGAGAACCCGGTCATCAAGGACGGCGCTGATTCCGAAGGCTGGCTCAAGGATATAGCCAACAGACTCAACGCCTTCGATATGCCGACCAAGCTCAAGGCGATCGTTCTCTCATTCGTCAGACTTATCAGAACGCTCATCAACGCGTTCGGTCTCATCGGCGCAGACGCCAAAGCAGGCGCATAAGCTGAACCGAAACATAAAATACATAATATCAACCTCCGCATCGCTTTCGGTGCGGAGGTTATCTTTTTATGGTACGGGGGAGTGAGTGCTTCGGGGAGAATGCTTGGCCGAAGGGAGGTCGGTGCAACCGCCAAAGCGGCGCGGTCATATGACCGCGCCGCTTATACATTATATTATAAATGCAATACTCTTTCCTTGATCTCCTGGGTTCTGCCCTGGTTCCAGAACTGCGTTCCTATA
>USMJ01000105.1 GCA_900555805.1 uncultured Oscillospiraceae bacterium
GGTTCGACAAGCGAACCGCCGGTTTTGCCTTGCGGCAATCGCACCGCCGACCCTGAATATGCCCACATAAAAACAAAAAAGAGAAAGCATAACGCTTTCTCTTTTTATGTACAACATAATTCAAGTATCAATAAGGATTAGTCCTTGTTTTTCTTGGTTCCGTTGAGCCACGGGCAGTAGGTGTAGAAGAACTCCCAAAGCTTCTGCCAGAATGCTTCAAACTTCTCGAAGAAAGTTGCCATATCCATTGTATTATCCCCCTTTGCAATTGTTTTTAATATTTTAAAATTAAATTATTTTTTCTGCGACGGCCACTTGCCGAGGATCTTATCAAGTCTGAGGAACGTAAAGAGAGCGTCGAAAAGCTTATACATAACGTTTCTCATAGAGGTCAGAGCCTTCTGAATGCCGTTGATGTAGCCGAGCTGACCCTTATGGATACCGTCCTCGATCTTATCGCCGACTTCGTCCTTCGTGTCGTCTATGCAGTACGGGCAGTTCGGTTCTCTGCCTTTTTTGCAGTCGCATTTGCATCCGACTTTGCCTGTGCAAGCGTCGCAGCATTTTGCTTTCCAGTAGTAGTGAGTGGTCTGGTCGCCCTTGTGAATGATGTTTCCGTCGGCGTCTAAGATATCGACGTCAAGATAGAAATCATAATGACAGGGGAGATAGTCCGATGTGTTTGTGGCATTGCCGTTCTCGTCAATGTGACCCGGGCAAAGCTCACAGCATGTGCAGCCGAATGTTCCGGTGCAGGGATTGTTGCAGTTTGTGCAGTATTCTTTGATACCTACATTAGCCTGTTCTTCATTCCATGATCCTGCGAACGCAACTGACGCGAGCGAGAAGATCATTATTGCCGCTAAAAAGACGGACAACAGTTTTTTCATATTATAGCCCTCCTTATGATTACGACTATTTGATATCTTCATTATAAATGTAAATCTAAAAAAAGTCAATAAGTTTATAGTTAATTTACAAACTTGTGCAGATTTAACAAAAGTCAGAAGTTTTATTTCCAATGTGGATTAAAATTCGACGGAAAACGCCGAGTTTTTGGAATCCGTGCCCTGAATAGCGCCCTTTGATATGAACAGCTCATAGTGATAATTGTCCGTGTCGATCTCTATGTCCGAGGGAACTATTATATCGCAAATCGTCTGATCCCTGTGATCAATGTCGTAATAGCATTCGAGGCTGAGCGGCTGTGTTCTGACGATCGTTCCGTTTTCGTCATATGTGTAGAGCAGCGCCTCGCCCTCTGCCGCGACCTTCACACCGAATGTTGCGTCGGCGAAGACTAAGATCTCGTCAACTCTGCCGTCGTTTTCGATAAGCTCAAGCTTCGGATTTTCGACGTCGACGAATTCGGGCTTAGCCTTCGTTGTCGTCGTGGTCGGCTTTGTGGTGATGACCGTGGTTGACATCGTCGGCTTCGTTGTCGGATCTGTCGGTACCGGTGGAGCGGTCGGCTCGGTGGTAGTCGGTTGGGTCGTTACCGGCTGAGTGGTCGTGGGAGCCGTCGTCGGGGCTGTTGTCGGCTGAGTTGTGGGAACTGTCGTCGACTCGGTGGTCGTCGGCGTTTCTTTTCCTCCGCCGAGTATGTTATAAGCTATAAGTCCGACGGATATCACGGCGACAATTATTATCGCCGCTATAAGGCCCTTTATCAGTTTTCCCGAATCTTCATGGCTGTTGTCATAATATTCATCGCCGTCGTATCCGTATCCGCTGATCGAACCGTCGTCCTTTATAATTGTTTCTTCGTCCGAATCGTCTTCTGTTTCGCGCTGTGACTTCGGAACGGATTGACCGAAAGCGTACCCCGTAACGGCGTGTGAACTCGACGAATACGTTGGGTCTATATCCGAAAGCACGGCTTCAACGTCTCTCTTGAAGCTGCTGAGATTCTGATAACGATCGGAGGGTCTGAACGCGCAGGCTCTCTTGATTATCTTGTCGATTCCGTCGGGAGCTCCGTCGGGCGCTGTCGGAACTTCGCCGTTGATCCTTCTCTGAAGAGCGTTTGAAAGATTCTCTTCGGTTATCTCCGTCGGATAGTCGGGCAGGAAAGGCGCGCGCGCGTGATGCAAAGCCTTAAACAGAAGAATTCCCAACGCGTACATATCGGACTGGGAAACGTCCGAGCCCATCGAATATTCCTCGGGGGCTTTGAAATCGTCGTTCGCGCCTGTGTTGACGAACGAACCGAGCTTGAATTCGCCCGAGCCGTCGACAAAAATGTTCTCAAGACTGATATTTTCGTGGGTTATGCCCATAGATCTGAACTGGCCGACCGCTTCGCTCGCCGCCACGACTATCTTCAGAGCCGACGCGACGGGGAGATCGTGGATGTCGTATTCATCCGCGAGGGGCTTGACGCTCTCTGTGAACGAGAGGATCGCGTATTCGCCCTCGCCGCCGTATATCGCCCTGCTGTCATAATAGGAAACGATACGGTCGCAGTTTCTCATTTTTTGCATTATTTCGAGTGGGAGCAGATGCATCTGAACTTCATCGGGCAGGTCTCCGTCGCTGTGGGGAGGGGCGGCCTTGACCGTCGTGACGCTCATGTGTCTGAAACTTACACTGCCGTCGGGCGTGGTCTTCATCACACGGTAAAGCGTGCAGTTCTCCCTTTGATCTATAATGTTGTCAAGGTGCCAGCCGTCGAAGAACGGTTCGAGCGCTCTCAGCTTTTCCCTATCCATTTTAATCACCGCTTTCAAAATTGTTTCTGATAATAATTTTGCCGTCGGGGGCGTTTTTCCCTATTGAACGTATGCCCTTGAGACAGCTCGATTTTGTCGTATAGCTTTCGCTGACCGCTATAATTTCACCGCTTGCCGACTTGAGTCTGAAGTGAAATTCGCCGGTCGTGTCCTTATATACCTCATATTTGGGGTACGGGATAGCTTTCCATTTATATTGGGTTCTGTCCTCGACGGGGGCTTTGGCGTTCCGCTTGATGCTGTCAATGATGTTTTCGCAGCTTTCGACCGTCGGAAAGGTCTGACTTATAGCTATCGCTTCGCCGTTCCCGGCTCTGAGCTCAAATGTATACTCCTCATATGGGGTACGGCTTATTATAAATCTCCCGTTCACTTCATCACCGCCTTGGCGCAAAACTTTTCCTATTACATTTTACCAATATATCTGTCAAAAGGCAAGCAAAAAAGACAAACTCAATAAAAATTAAAAAAATTTTGCGAAAAGGGTTGACAACATAGGAACGCTTGCATATAATAACATATGAACAGACATTCATATGAAAGGAGCGGACAACATGGAACAAGAAAACATTCAGTCATGCGAATTTATGTATGTTCACGAGGACATAGTCCAAAAGGTTCAGAAATGAATGCCCGACGAAGACGAGCTTTATGATTTGGCGGAGCTTTATAAGGTCTTCGCCGACAGCACAAGGATAAAAATACTTTATGTATTATTTGAAAGCGAAATGTGCGTTTGCGACATAGCCCAGCTGCTCGAGATGAGCCAATCGGCGATATCTCATCAGCTCAGGGTTCTGAAACAGTCGAAGCTTGTCAAGTTCAGGCGCGACGGCAAGACGATATTCTATTCGCTTGCCGACGAGCACGTCAGAACGATCATGGATCAGGGTATTGAACACATAGAAGAATAATTTTAATGAGGTGTTATTTATGAAAAAGGTATTCAAATTACATGATCTCGATTGCGCCAACTGCGCGGCAAAAATGGAAGACGCTATTTTAAAGATAGACGGTGTTGAAAGCGCTTCGGTCAACTTCATGACAAGCAAGATGACGGTCAAAGCCGATGACGACCGCTTTGAGAGCATCATGGACGAAGTTCAGAAAGTCTGCAAGAGAGTTGAACCGGACTGCGTTATTGTCAGATAAATGAGGTGAAAACAATGAAGGGAATGACGAAAAAACAGAAGACGCTGCTGACAAAGATAATTGTCTCCGCTGTGTTGTACGCAGTGGGTTTGTTACTCCCGTTTGAAACAGCGAAGGTTATAATTTTCATCGCGGCCTACGCTGTTGTCGGATATTCGGTTATCATCAAAGCGGCGAAGAATATAGCCCACGGACAGGTATTTGACGAGAACTTCCTTATGCTCGTCGCCACGATCGGCGCGTTCGGCTTAAAGGATTTCGCCGAGGCTGTCGCGGTCATGCTGTTCTATCAGGTCGGCGAGCTGTTTGAAAGTGTAGCCGTCGGCAGATCGAGAGACTCCGTCAGTGAGCTTATAAATCTCGCTCCCGATTTCGCCAATAAAAAGGTCAACGGTGAGATCGTCGAGGTTATGCCCGAAGAGGTCGAGGTCGGCGACACGATAATCGTCAAAGCCGGCGAAAAGATCCCTCTTGACGGCAAAGTCGTCTCGGGTGAGACAACGATAGACACTTCCGCTCTCACAGGCGAAAGTATGCCGAGAGAATTAAAGGTCGGCGACGAAGCGCTCAGCGGATGCATAAACTTAGGCGGTACGATCGAGATAGAAGTCACAAAGGAATTCGAGGATTCCTGCGTCAGCAAGATCATGTATCTTATCGAAGAAGCTTCGAGCCAGAAAGCCAAGAGCGAAAGCTTTATCACAAAGTTCGCCAAGGTATACACGCCATGCGTTGTTGCGGCGGCGGTTCTCCTTGCGGTCGTTCCGACTATCTTCGGCGGAAACTTCACCGAGTGGCTTTCGAGGGCTCTCCTGTTCCTTGTTGTTTCCTGCCCCTGCGCTCTTGTCATATCTGTTCCGCTGACATTCTTCTGCGCTATCGGCAGAGCCTCCAAAAGCGGTATCCTTATAAAGGGCAGCAACTTCCTCGAGCTTCTGAGCAAGTCGAAGATAGCTGTTTTCGATAAGACGGGAACGCTCACAAAGGGCAAGTTCAGCGTTCAGAACGTCACGCCGAACAATGTCACAAAAGAAGAATTGACGGAGATCTGCGCTTATGCAGAGGGATATATTGACCACCCGATCGCTCAGTCGGTCAAGAGCGCGTACGGCAAAAAAATCGACCTCGACCGAGTTGAAAACACAACTCAGCTCACAGGCTTCGGCGTCAAGGCGACGGTCGACGGAAAAGAGGTCTATGTCGGAAACGCCAAACTCATGGAACAGCAGGGCGTCGAATTCACAAAGCTTGACAGCCCGTTCACGATACTCTACGCGGCGGTCGACGGCGTATATTACGGCTGCATCGAGATAGCCGACGAGGTCAAGGAACACAGCGCTCAGGCGATCAAAGAGCTCAAAGAGAGCGGCATCGAAAAGACGGTCATGCTCACGG